>CAYTQL010000249.1:2129-4807 GCA_964439555.1 uncultured Planctomycetaceae bacterium
CCTACAATGATGCCGTTGGGGTTCCACGGAAAGGACGTTCGATGTCGCCGGCGACCGCCGCACCGCAGATTGACTGGCTGGAATGGTCCGACGAGGTTTTCGAACGGGCCCGGGAGGCCGACAGGCTCATCCTGCTCGATTCCGGGGCCACGTGGTGCCACTGGTGTCACGTGATGGACCGGATGACCTACGAGAACCCGGACGTCGCCCGGCTGATCCGCGAGCGTTACCTGCCCGTGCGGATCGACCGCGACCGCAAACCCGACGTCGACGGGCAGTACCAGCGGCTTCCCGCCCTGACCGGGCCCGGCGGGGGAGGTTGGCCGCTGACGGTCATCCTCACGCCCGAGCGGGTCCCGCTGTTCAAGGCGACCTACCTGCCCCCTCACGCCAACGGGACGATGGGCATGATGGGCCTGGCCGATGTGCTCCGCGACCTCGACGAGTACTGGCGCAAGCACCGCGAGGAGATCGACCGCAAGGGTCGCCAGGCGCTCGCCGACGCCGGAGGGCAGCTCGCCGAGATGTTCCACAAGCCCGGCGAGCTCGACGCGGGAATGATCGACCGCCTGGCCGAAGGCGTCGCCCGGCAGCACGACCGCGCGCACGGGGGGTTCGGCACGGCGCCGAAGTTCTTCGCCGCCACCGCCCTGGAACTGCTGGCGCTGCGCGGACGGTTCGGGGACGCCGAGTCGCTGGAGATCGTCCGGCGGACGCTGGAGGCGATGGCCCGGGGCGGCGTGTACGATCACGTCGGCGGCGGCTTCCACCGCTACAGCGTGGACGAACGGTGGCTCGTCCCGCACTTCGAGAAGATGGCCTACGACAACGCCGCCCTCATGGGGCTCTACGCCGACGCGAGCGTCCTGCTGGACGAGCCGATGTTTGCCCGCAAGGCCCGGGAGACGTGCGGGTGGATCGCCCGCGTGCTCACCGCCCCGGACGGCGCGGCCTTCTACGCCTCGCAGGACGCCGACGTGGGGCTCGACGACGACGGGGACTACTTCACCTGGACCCTCGAGGAGTTCCGTGCGGCGCTGGGCGGCGCGGACCGGGTCGTCGAGCGGTACTACAACGTGGAACAGTCCGGCGACATGCCCGGCGACCGGGGCGCCCGCAACGTGCTGCACGTGCCGATGCGGCTGGAGGAGCTCGCGGCCGGGTTGGAGACCGGCGCGGCCGAGTTGACCGCCCGTCTCGCCGAGGCGCGCGAACGACTGCGCGAGGCGCGGTCGCGCCGGAGGGTCCCGAAGGTGGACCGCACCGTTTTCGCCGATCTCAACGGGATGCTTATCGAGGCGCACCTGCGGCTGGCGCGGCGTCTGAAGCTCGCCGAGCCGCGGGACCGGGCCCTGGGCGTCATCGATGCCCTGCTGGAGTCGATGCGCGACGAGCGCGGCGTCTTCGCCCACTACCGCGACGAAAGCGGCGAGCTCCGCGGAACCGGGAAGCTTACCGACCAGGCGTGGATGGGCCGGGCCCTGGTCGCCGCCTTCTGCGCTACGGGGCGCGAGGCGTACCTCGCGGCGGCGCAGCGAGCGGGGGAATACATCCTCGCGGAGTTGCGCACCGACGACGGCGGACTGCTGAGCATCCCGCCCGACGGAAACGTCGCGGCGCAGCGGCCGTGGGAGGACGCCCCCTCCCGTTCGGCCGCGAGCGTCGCCGTCGAACTGCTCTGGGACCTGGGGCGCCTGACCGGGCAGGAGCGGTTCGCCGAGGCGGCGCGGGGGGCCTTGGGCTCGGCCGCGGGGAGGGTCCGCCCGGAGTGGGGGACCTTCCTGTCCGGGTACGCCCTCGCCCTCGACCGCGTGCTGCGGGGCCCGCGGACGCTGCTGGTGACCGGACCCGCGGACGATGAGCGGACCGGGGCCCTGACCGTCGCGACCGGGCGGGCGTACCTTCCCAACGACCTCCAGTTGACCCTCGATCCCTCCCGCGAGGCGCATTCGACCCTGCTCGACCGCCTCGGACAGCGCCCGCCCTCCGCACCGGCCGCACTGGTCTGCCTCGGCGACCGCTGCCTCGAACCCGCCGCCGACCCGGATGAACTGGCGGAGCGGTTGAAGGACCTGTAAGTGCGCGCAGGGGCGAGGCCCGTGCCGCAGGAGAATGCGATTGTGCTGCCGGTTACGGGATCGGCTTGCCTTGCGGGCCCCCGGTCGCTACCCTCCCCGCACCCATGCTTGCAAGCCTGATATCCGAAGAGTTCTTCCGCGGCATCGGCGGCGAATGGATTCTCTGGCTGCTCTCGGCCGGGTCGATCGCGCTGCTGGTGGTCGGGGCCGACCGCGCCGTCTCCGCGGCCGTGCGACTGGCGACGGCGATGGGGCTTTCCAAGGTCGTCGTGGGGGCGACCGTGGTGAGCCTGGGCACGACCACCCCCGAGACGTTCATCTCGGTGACGGCGGCGTTTTCCGGTCAGCCCGGGCTGGCGCTGGGCAACGGGGTGGGCTCGATCATCTGTAATACGGCGCTGGTCTTCGGGCTCGGCTGCACCATCGCGCGGTTGCCCAAGGACCGCTTCATCCTTCAGCGGCAGGGCTGGCTGAAGCTCGGGGCGGGCTTCCTGCTGGCGGCGGTGCTGTTCGGCCTGGCGGCGTGGGGCGGGTCGTTCGGGGGCGTCGTTCTCGGCCGGGCGGTGGGCATCCCCTTCCTCGTGTTGCTGGGGGGGTACC
>CAYTQL010000250.1:0-4803 GCA_964439555.1 uncultured Planctomycetaceae bacterium
GCGAACCCCAAAGGCGCACCGGTAGCGATCCGGATCGCCAGACACTTGCTGGAAAAGTTGCCTGAAAGACCGCATGAGTGACCATTCCGCCATCGAATGGACTGAATCGACCTGGAACCCCGTGACCGGGTGCACAAAGATCAGCGCCGGTTGCGCGAACTGCTATGCGGAGCGCATGGCGCGGCGGCTGAAGGCGATGGGCCAGCCGAACTACCGCAACGGGTTCAGGGTGACGATCCACCCTCACGCCCTGGAGCTACCGCTAAGCTGGCGGAAGCCGCAGGTGATTTTCGTCAACAGCATGAGCGACCTCTTCCACAAGGACGTCCCGCCAAGCTTCATCGAGCAGGTCTTCGACGTGATGCGACGGGCTCGTCGACACCGCTTCCAGGTGCTGACCAAGCGTTCGCAGCGGCTCGCAGAGCTTGCCCCTTCGCTCCCCTGGCCAGAGAATGTATGGATGGGCGTCACCGTCGAGAGCGCGGAGTGGCTGGGACGCATCAGCGACCTGCGGGATATTCCGGCCGCCGTGCGATTTCTTTCGCTGGAACCCTTGCTCGGGCCGCTGCCCGGCATGGATCTGACCGGAATCGACTGGGTAATCGTCGGCGGCGAATCCGGGCCCGGCGCCCGGGCCATGGACCCCGAGTGGGTCAAGGGGCTTCGCGATCAATGCGTTTCCGCGGGCGTACCATTCTTCTTCAAGCAGTGGGGCGGCGTGCACAAGAAAAGGAATGGTCGCTTGCTTGATGGCCGCAACTGGGATCAGATGCCCGTAGCTTGTGCGGAAGTGCAGTGAAGGAAGGTCATGCCGGATAGGGATGCCGTACAGCGTGCGGGGCAGTTTCTGCTTCAGCGGATCGACTCGGTGATGGACCGGGTCGACTGGGGGCAGTTCATGGAGCTGGCGCAACGGCTGCGGCGGGCGCCGCGGACGTTCGTTACCGGTGCGGGGCGCAGCGGACTGGTGGCGCGGAGCTTCGGGATGCGCCTGATGCACGCGGGGCTGCCGGTGTTCATTCCGGGCGAGACGGTCACCCCGGCGGCGGGAGAAGGCGACCTGCTCGTGGCGATCAGTTGCACGGGGAGCACGGGAATCACCAACTACATCGCGCGGCGCGGACGCGAGTTGGGCGCGGAGGTCGCCTGCATCACCGCGAACGCCGAGTCCGAACTGGCCGGTCAGGCCGACCGGATCATCGTCATCCCGGCCGAGTCGGAGGATATCGTCATCCGAGCGGCCGTCTTCGAGCACGCCGCCAGCCTGTGCCTCGACGCCGTCTTCAACGCCCTGGCCGAGCAACTGAAGCTCGACGCCTCGGCGTATCGACAGCGGCACGCGAACCTCGAGTAGACGCCGGAAGCGTATTCCCCGCGGGAGGGCGAAGGCCCACAGAAGGGCGGAGCAGGCGGGAATCGACGGTGGGGAGCCGTTCGGACCGCCGCGCAGCACAACGGGCCGAACCGTGAGGCTCGACCCGTGGGAGTTGATCTGTTGTGAATGCGTTTCTCAGGCGCGGCGGCGGCGACGGGCGACGAAGGGAACGCCCACGCCCAGAAGGGCAAGGAGAGTCGGCTCGGGGATCTTCACCGTCGCGTCGACGAAGTCGTCGGCGGCGTGCCCGTTGTCGTCCACCCGGGCGGTGTAATCGAATTCGATGGGCGCGAGCAGCGTATCGCTGATCTTCAGCTCGAGCACCTTGTCGTTGGCCAACTCGTAGTCGACGCCCTCGACGAGGATCGCCCCGTCGAGCGTCACCGTCGGGGAACCGCCGTTGAAGGCCACATCCAGCACCGAGACGCCACTGCCGGTGTCGAAGACGTTATGGAACAGCGTCCAGTCGCCGTTCGCCCCGCCGTCGGTCGCCAGCGGCGTGGCGTAGGTCTCCAGCCCCAGGTAGAACCAGTCATCGTCGAGATCGAGGTAGATCGCCTTGATGTCCAGATCGTCCTGGATGCCCAGGAACGGCGCGATGGCCGTGTAGTCCTCGTTGACGTCGTCGACCTGCACCGCGTAGGTGTCGCCGGTCAGTAACCCGTCTACCGTGATCGGTGTCGCCATGAGCGGCGTGGACGCCAGCAGAACGCCGGCGAGCGTGAGCATGAGCATGAGCATGAGCCTTGAACGCATTTCCTCTCTCCTATCAATTTAATGCTTCCTCTCTTTGAGCTTCTGAGCTGTATCCGGTGAGCTTGAGCGAACCGGACTGTGCGACATTATACCCGGATTCCGGATTTTCGCAAGCGCCTTTTCGGGAAACGGACGCGTTGGTGTGCGAGCGGGAGAAGGCGGGCAAGCCGACCCCGTGGCACGGAGAGACGCACCGCTCAAACCGCCCTCCCGGTCGAGTTCATCTCTTCCGGTTGCTATCAGGCGTAAACCCAGCTTATACAGAATCTTAGCGCCAGGATGACCCGTGGGGCCGCTTTCCCGGTTCGCCGCGGTCACGGGTTTAGCATCCGCCGCATCTCGGTGTACTCCCGGCGGAGGAAGTCCTCGCCGGCCCGGCAGCCGTGGATGTGCGACCAGGGGGTCGGCCCGTCGGGGTCCAGTTCCGCCAGGGCAAGCTCTTCGGGCGTGATTCCCTCGGCCTCGAAGGCCTGCTCCCAGCGTGCGAAGTCGAAGTGCTCGTCCCAGGAGTCCATTCGGGCGCCCTCCCGCCAGACGCGTTCGATCGCCGCGGCCAGGCGGCGGGAGCCCCGCGCCAGCACGCCCTCCAGGAAGCTCCGCTCGATCCAGTGGAAGCGGAAGGTCACCGGGCTGCGGCGGGCGCCCTCCCTCAGACGGCGGCGGACGGCGAAGCAGTAGTCCATCGACGGCATGGCGGCGTACTGCATCGGCGTGTGGGGCTTGGGGACGAACCAGCTCACCGAACCGGTGATCGAGCCCTTGTGCCCGTCGACCTCGCGGCGCGTGTCGCTGAGGCAGCGGCAGAGGCGGACGATGGCGTCGAGGTCCTCTTCGGTCTCGCCCGGGAGCCCGCAGATGAAGTAGACCTTCACGCTGCGGAACCCCGCCTCGAAGGCGGCGCGGACGCCGGCGACCATGTCGGCTTCGGTGATATCCTTTCGGATCGCGTCGCGGAGGCGGTCGGAGCCGGCCTCGGCGGCGATCGTCAGCCCCGGCTTGCGGACCTTGCTGGCGAGCTTCGGGAGGTACCGGAGCTGGGCGTCGACCCGCAACGAGGGCAGCGAGACGCTCACGTGTTCGTCGGCGAAGGTCTCGTGCAGGCGTTCGATCAGCTCATCGAGGTGCGGGTAGTCGCTCGTCGAGAGGCTCAGCAGGGAGAGTTCCCGGTACCCGGTCGCGTCGATCGCCTCGCGGGCAATCGACACGATCTCCTCGACGCTGCGGAGGCGGACGGGCTTGCCGGTCGTGCCGGCCTGGCAGAAGCGGCAGGCGTTCGGGCAGCCGCGCATCACCTCGATCATCACGCGCTCGTGGACCGCCTCGCTCAGGGGCACCAGCGGACGGCGCAGCGCGGGCGAGTCGCCCAGCCCGCCGATTCGGGCCCGGTGAATCACGGCCGGCACGTCGTCGCGAAGCGGGCGGATCGGCGACATCGGCTCGTCGCTCCGGGGGGCGTAAAACCGCGGGACGTACGCCCCGGGCGCCTCGGCGGCGATGCGCAGGAGCAACTGCTCGCGCGACAGCCCGGCCGGGCGGGCATCCCGCAGCAGCGCGCCGATCGCCCGCAGCGACGCCTCGCCGTCGCCGACGCAGAGCACGTCGAAGAAGGGCGCGACCGGTTCGGGCGCATCGGCCATCGCGTTGCCCCCGACGACCAGCGGATGCCGCTCGTCCCGCGCCTCGGCCCGCAGGGGAACCCCGGAGAGGTCCAGCATCGTCAGCACGTTCGTGACGCACAGCTCATACGCCAGGGAGAAGCCCAGCACGTCGAAGTCCCCCAGCGCCCGGCGGGATTCCCAGCCCCACAGCGGCAGTTGAGTCTCGCGCATCACCGCCTCGGCGTCCGGGGCGGGGCAGTAGGCCCGGTCGGCCGCGACGTACGGCAGGTCGTTCAGCGCCGCATACAGCAGTTGCGTCCCGAGGTGCGAGATGCCGATCCCGTAGGTGTCCGGAAAGCACAGCGCCACCGACACCTCGGCCGCGTCGACGTCCGCGCAGCGGGCGTTGACCTCCAGCCCGACATACTGCGCCGGCTGGCGGACACGGGGGAGCAGCTCGGTCCGGATGCGTTCTGAGAGGTCTTCCATGGATTTCCGATCCTGCGGTGGGACTGGGGCGCTCGCCCGTCGCGGCGCGAGGGTTGCCCCGCGCGTCGGCGGTGCTATCATAGACGCGCCCGCCCGGGCGGTCCAACAGGCGGGCGGATCAGAGCAGAGTAACGGAGAATGCATGAATCGTGACGGACTGGCGATGATACTGATGGGGCTCGGCGCCACGGTGCTGATGTTCGGGGTCTTCCTGGCGCTGGTGCGCATCGCGGTGACCCTCGCCTACGGCGCCCTGCTGCCGATCGCCCTGGCCGGGGCGGTGCTAATGGCGGTCGGCTGGCTGATCCGGAGGTTCGGATGAAATCCCACCGCAAGACCCTGACCTTCACCGTCCCGGAGCGGATGGACTTCGTGAACATCACCCCGCAGGTCCGCGAGGCGGTCGCCGAGAGCGGCGTCCGCGAGGGGCTGGTGCTCGTCAACGCGATGCACATCACCGCCAGCGTCTTCATCAACGACGACGAGCCCGGGCTTCACCGGGACTACAAGGAGTGGCTCGAGGGGCTCGCGCCCTTCGACGCCTCCCCCGAGGCCTATCGCCACATCGCCACCGGCGAGGACAAC
>CAYTQL010000251.1:0-4798 GCA_964439555.1 uncultured Planctomycetaceae bacterium
CTGGTGCGAGGCGGACCCGCCCATCTCGCCGGTTTCGGCCTCGACGATCACGTACGGCACGCCGCAGCGTTCGAAGATGCGGCAGTAGGCGTCGTACATCGCCCGGTAGGTCTGCTCGAGCGATTCGGGGTCGGCGTTGAAGCTGTAGGCGTCCTTCATCATGAATTCGCGCGAGCGGAGCACGCCGAAGCGCGGGCGGAACTCGTCGCGGAATTTGAAGGAGATCTGGTAGAGGTTCATCGGGAGCTGCTTGTAGGAGTTGATCTCCTGCGCGGCGACGTGGGTGACCACCTCCTCGGCCGTCGGGGCCAGGACGTTCTGGCGTCCGTGGCGGTCGGTGAACCGGGCCATCGTCTCGCCGTAGTCGGTGTCCCGCCCGGTCTGTTGCCACAGCTCGATGGGCTGGACCGCGGGCAGCAGGATCTCCTGGGCGCCGGCGCGGTCCATTTCCTCGCGGACGATCTGCTCGATCTTGCGCAGGCTCCGCCAGCCCAGGGGGAGGTAGGCGTAGGTCCCCGAAGCCACCTTGCGGATGAACCCCGCCCGGAGCATGAGCTGGTGGGAGGGGATCTCCGCCTCCGCGGGGACCTCCTTGACCGTCGGGATCAGCAGTTGCGAATAGCGCATGGTTGTTCCTGTCGTTCGTGGCGCGGCGTGGAGTGGGGAGCTTAGCCTGCGCCCGCGGGGTTTTCAACGCAGGACACGCAGGACACGCAGGACAGCGCCGGCGGAGAAGCCGTCTGGTCACCGGCGGGTGTTGCGCGGTAGAATCCCCGCCTCGGACACCTTCAAGCCTCGAGAGATCGCCGGGCGTTCTGGTTCCGGCGGAAGGAGCGGACGATGCCCAAGGTCCTGACGCTGACAGTGCTGGTGAGCCTCGCAATGCTCGCCGCGTGCGACAGACGCGACGAGGGGACGCCCGCGGGCAAGTATAACCGCGACTACGACGGGACGCCCACGATGGTCGAGGTGCCCTGCGATCCGCTGATCCTCGCCGACCAGAGGAAGCTCTCCGGCGGCGCCCCGGCCCGGACGGGCGGCTCATCGGGCGGCGCTGCGAATCCCGGCGGAAGCACCGGCGGGTCGGCGGCGCCGCCGGCGCCCACCGGGAGCCCCCGGGCCGACGCAAAGGCGACGCTGGGGAGAATGGCCGCCACGATCGACTCGAGCCCCGCCGCCGCCGCGAACTTCTTCCACCCCGACGTCCGCGCGGCGATGGGCGCCCTGTTCGCCGCCTCGGCCCGGGTGACCCCGAAGATCGAGAAGCTCCAGTCTCGGGTCACCGAGAAGCTCCAGACGCAGATGCCCCCGGAACTCGGCATGCCGTTGATGATGGTCGCCGCGATGGCCGAGATCCCTCAGACGCTGGCGAAGATCGACCCCGACGCGATGACCTACACCGTCGTCAACGACGAGAAGGTCGAGGTCACCGGCGGGCCGATGAACAAGCCGCTGGTCTTCGTCAAGTCCGCCGGCGTGTGGCTGATCGCCGGGCCGCAGGGCGCCGCGATCGAGAAGATCCGGCAGGTCCCGCCGATGATGAACAAGATGAGCGGCGTGCTCGACACCCTCATCGAGGGGATCGAGGACGGGAACATCACCTCGGAGAACTTCGCCGCCAGGGCCAAGGAGCTCACGGAGGGCATGATGGGCCCGACCGGCGAGCCCGGGCCGGCCTCGGGCATCGACGGCGCGGACGCCGAGCCGGACGGAACCGACGCGCCCGACGATTCGGGCGCCGGGGACGCCTCCGGCGCCGACAGCGCCTGGTAGGCCCCGGAGCGCGCCGTGCCCGACCCGCTTGCCTGGCTGGACGACCATCGCGACGCGCAGCTCGAGACGCTCTTCGAGTTGCTGCGCATTCCCAGCGTGGCGAACGTCCGCGCCGAGCCCCATCCCTGCCGCACCGCGGCCGAGTGGCTCGCGGCGCATTGCGGTTCGCTGGGGCTCGACGCCCGCATTCTCGAGACGGCCGGGCAGCCGGTGGTCTTCGCCGAGGGCGGACCGGACGACGCCCCGACGCTGCTGATCTACGGGCACTATGACGTCCAGCCGGCCGCGCCGCTGGACCCGTGGCAGACCGATCCCTTCGAGCCGGTCGTCCGGGACGGGGCGATCGTCGCCCGCGGCGCGAATGACGATAAGGGGCAGCTCTTTACCCACTTGATGGCGCTCGAGGCCTGCGCCGCGGCCGGGGGGCTCCCGGTGCGCGTCAAGCTTCTGCTGGAAGGCGAGGAGGAGGTCGGCTCGCCGACGCTGGAGCCCTTCGTAGCCGAGCACGCCGAACTGCTCGCCGCCGACGCGGCCGTGATCAGCGATTCGGAGTTCTGGTCCCGCGCGCATCCCTCGCTGACCTACGCCCTGCGGGGACTGGCGTACTTCGAACTCCGCCTGCGCGCCCTGCGGGCGGACGTGCACTCGGGCGTCAACGGCGGGGCCGCGCCGAACCCCATCCACGCCCTGGCCGGGATGATCGCGGCGATGCACGACGCCGACGGACGGATCACGCTCGAGGGGTTCTACGACGACGTCCGCCCGCTGGCCGAGGCGGAACGGCAGGCCTGGGCGTCGCTGAACTTCGACGCCGACGCCTACGCCCGGGACCTCGGCGCCGGCGCGCTGAACGCCGGGGAACGGGGCTACAGCGTACTCGAACGCCGCTGGGCCCGCCCGACGCTGGACTGCAACGGCATCGTCGGCGGGTACACCGAGCCGGGCTCGAAGACCATCATCCCGGCCGAGGCGTCGGCGAAAGTCTCCATGCGCCTCGTCAGCGACCAGGACCCGGACCGGGTGGCCGAGAGCTTCCGCCGCTTCGTCGAGCAGCATACGCCCGAGGGGATGGTCGCGGCGGTGGACACGCACGCCACCGCCCGCCCGGTGATGCTCCCGACCGATTCCCCGGCCATGCGGGCCGGGCGGCGGGCGGTCGCCGACGCCTTCGACGCCGAGCCGGTGCTCATCCGCTGCGGGGCGTCGGTGCCGGTGACCGAACTGTTCCAGCGCCTGCTGGACATCGACGCGGTGCTGATGGGCTTCGGGCTCCCGGATGACAACATCCACTCGCCCAACGAGCGGTTCGAACTGAACCAGCTCTTCCGCGGCGCCCGCGCCTGCGCCGCGTTCTACCGCGCCCTTCCCGCGGGCGGTTGAGGGCTTCGTCCCGCGGCCGGGGTGCTACGGGAGCTTCGGGGCCTTGGGCTTCCGGCGTCGGGTCCGCTTGAGGATCTTCTCCGCGTCGCGACGGGTGCGCTTGGAGCGGACCTTCTCCATGACCTTCTCGAGCGCTTCGTTCACCTCGTTCGGATGCTTCTTGTAGATCTTCGAGGCGATGCGCGTCGCCGTGGCGCCGGCGTCTTCTGCGAGGGCGGGGGTCTCGAGGTGCTTCGCCGCCAGTTGCATCGCCTCCAGCGTGCGGACGTCCTGGAGAGCCGAGAGCACCAGCTTCTTCTCGTCCGGTCTCTTGGCGAGGTCCATCGCCTCGACGAGCCGGTCGTAGCGATCCTGCGTCGAGAGCTTCATCCCGCCGAGCAGGCGGAGGTAGCCCCGCAGGGCGAGCACCTGGTGGACGAGACTGTCGGAGGTTTTGGCGATCTTCAGCAGCGCCGGGGCGGCGTCGGCGTTCGGCCAGGCGGACAGGGCCCGCACGGCCGCCTTGGCGACCTCCGCGTCGGCGTCGGCGGTCAGTTCGATCGCCCTGGCGAGGGACTTCTTCCCGCGGGTCTCGACGAGCACGGCGACGAGGCGGCGTTTTGTCTCGCCGTCGGCGCGGGCGACGCCGGCCAGCACGGCCTGCTCGGCCTGGTCGCGTTCCCGGATGGCCACGGCGTTGACGGCGTCGGCGGCGGCGGAGCGGATCGTGCCGCTGTCGTCCTCGATCGCCAGGGCGACCAGCGCAGGGGCCTGGGCGGCCGAGGCGAGACGCCCCAGCGCCTCCAGCGCCGCGACGCGGACCGGCGCGCTGGCCTTTTGCGCCAGGGCGAGAATGTCCCCGGCCGCGGGGGTGTGGTGGCGGTTGACCAGCGCGTCGAGAAGCACGAGCTGCTCGGCGGGCTCGGCGTCGGTCAGAGCGGCGACGATGGCCTTGTCCACCGCCTCGGCGCCGTAGCTGGCGAGGACCGCCCGGGCGGCGGCGGCCTGGTCCTGATCCTTCCCGGCGGCCCGGGCGGCCAGGAGGGGCGCCTGCTCCGGCCCGCCGACGCCCCGCAGCGCGGAGATCGCCGCGACCTGCACGTCGCCGGTCCCGTCGGTCACCATCGTCAGGACGGCGTCGCGGGCGGCGGGGTCCCGGCGGTCGCAGAGGGCTTCGAGCAGGGCGACCTTGGCCCGGTCGCTCTCGAGTTGCCCCAGCCCCTTCGAGAGCGCCTCGGTGATTCCCGGTCCGGTGACGCGCGACGCGAGGCGGGCGGCGAGGGTGCGCATCTGCTCGTTGTCGCTCTCGAAGGCCTTGAACAGGCGGTCCGGCGCGGCGGACGGCTCGGCAAGGATCAACCCGGTCAATGCCGCGAAACGGACCCGGGTCGGCTGGGCCTCGGTGTTGAGTTTCGCGTACATCGCCGCGGCGCGGTCGCCCTTGCCCGTCTTGCGAAGCCGCTCGGCCGCGTCGAACCAGGCGTCGATGACCGCGATTTTCGCCGTCTTCGGCGCGGTGGCGAGCATCGGCTCGAGCGCCGTGAGGGCCGCGGGGGTGGCGATCCGTCCCAGCGCGGTCGCGGCGGCGGAGAGGGTTGCTGCGTCGGCGTTCTTGAGCAGACCGGAGAGCGGCTCGACGGCGGCGGGGTCGCCGAGTACGCCGAGC
>CAYTQL010000252.1:0-4698 GCA_964439555.1 uncultured Planctomycetaceae bacterium
CCGTGCCGGTCTGCGAAAGCTTCGACTGGAGGCACGGCATCGTCACCATGGGTGCGGCGTTGGAGAGCGAGTCCACCGCCGCGACGGTCGGGAAGGTCGGTGTGCGGAAGTTCGACCTGATGAGCATCCTCCAGTTCGTCGCCATCCCGCTGGGCAAGTACATCGAGAACAACCTGGACTTCGGGACCAAGGTTCCCGCGGCCCCGAAGATCTTCGGGACCAACTACTTCATCCGCGGCGCCGACGGCAAGTTCCTCACCGGCATGCTGGACAAGGCCGTGTGGGTCAAGTGGATGGAGCTGCGCGTCCACGGCGACTGCGAGGCGATCAAGACCCCGGTGGGACTGATCCCGAAGTACGAGGACCTCGCCCCGCTGTTCAGGAGCGTGCGGAACAAGGAGTACACCGAGCAGCAGTACATCGAGCAGTTCACGCTCCGCACCGCGAAGCTGCTGGAGAAGATCGAGCGCATCGAGGCGATCTACCGCCAGGACGTTCCGGACGCCCCCGAGGTGCTCTTCGAGCAGCTCGCCGCCCAGCGCGACCGAATCAAGGCCCTCCAGGCCGAGAAGGGCGAAATGGTCAGCCCGCTGGATCTGTAGCCCGCCGAGGGGCTTCCGCTTGCGGAAGCTCCCGCACGCGCGCCGCCGGCCGCACGACGGCGTCGCTTGCGACCGTATTCAGTCAATGACGCACGAGAGCGCGGCGGCCCGGAACCCCCGGTCGCCGCGTTTCCGTGCGCTGGAACTTGCCGCAGTCAGGCCGACGGGCTACCTTCAGCTTCGGCTATGAGCGAAGTGCAGGCAACTCTCGACGGTCCGGAGGAGGCATCCGCACGGCCGCGGTCGCCGAAGCGCCGGTGGGTCCTGCGCCTCGCAGCCCTGGTGCTGGTTCCCGCGGCGCTGCTCGGGGGGCTCGAAGGCGGACTGCGGCTTTTCGGGTACGGGTACGAGACGGGCTTCTTCGTGCCGACCGCCGACGGCCGGGCGCTGCGCGGAAACCCGCGCTTCGGGTGGCGGTATTTCCCGCGGGAGTTGGCCCGGACGCCCCCCACGCTCCGGGTAGCCCCGCAGAAACGCCCGGGACGCCTCCGGATTCTGGTGCTCGGCGGGTCCGCCGCCATGGGCGCCCCCGAGACCGCCTACGGGTTCGGACGCGTGCTCGAAACGATGATCCACGACGCATACGGTCCGGACCGTGGCGAGGTGATCGTCGCGGCCATGACGGCCGTCAATTCCCACGTGGTCCTAGACATCGCCCGCGACGCCGCCGAGCTGCGCCCGGACGTGACGGTGGTCTATCTCGGCAACAACGAGGTCGTCGGTCCGTTCGGGCCCGGGACGGTCTTCGCGGGCTTCTCGCCGAACCGGTCGCTGATCCGCTCGAGCCTGTGGCTGCGGACCACCCGGACAGGCCAGTTGCTCGGCGCCGCGGGCGCGGCGCTGAGCGGCGGGGAATCCACCGGTGGTTGGGCCGGGCTGGAGATGTTCACGGACAATCTCGTTCCCGCTTCCGACGCGAGGCTGGAAGGCGTTTACGCGCATTTCGCCGCGAACCTGCGCGACATCTGTGCGGCCGATGACGACACCGCCGGGGCGCGCACGCTGCTGTGTACCGTGGCGGTGAATCTGCGAAACTTCGCGCCGCTGGCGTCCGTCCACGAAGCGGAACTCAGCGACGAGCAGCGCAAACGGTTTGCCGGTCTGCTCGAGCGGGCGCGGGCGCTCCAGCACGAGGGAAGCGTCGCTGCCGCGAGCGAGCGGCTCCGAGAGGCGCTGGCGATCGACGAGCGACACGCCGAGGCACGCTATCGCCTTGGGATGTGCTTGGAGGACGCCGCCCCGGGCGAGGCGATGGGGCACTACCGGGCCGCCCGGGACCTGGATGCTCTGCGCTTCCGGGCGGACTCGCGCATCAATGCGGCGATCCGGCGCGTCGCGTCCGAGCGGGACGACGCCGAACTCGTCGACGTCGCCGCTGCGTTCGCCGCCGAACCGCGGCCCGCCGGGCGGCGCCTGTTCCACGAGCATGTACACCTGACCTTCGAGGGAAACCACCGCCTTGCCCGGCGGGTGTACCTGGCCCTCCGCCCGCTGCTGGACGACGCGTCGCCCGAGCCGCCCGGCCCGGGACGCTGCGCCGAGCGCCTCGCGTTCACCCCGTGGGACCGCTTCAAGGCGGCGGCGATGATGTGGAAAATGACGGCGCAGCCGCCGTTCACGAATCAGCCGGATCATCTGCGCCGCCGGCGCGAGCGGTATCGCCGGCTCGGCGCTGCCAAGGCGACCGCCGAGAGGTGGCCCGCCGGTCGTATCGAGGCCGCCTACCGTCGGGCGCTGGAGCAACGCCCGGGCGATTTGTTCATTGGGTCCCGGCTGGCGAGGCTTCTTCTCGGGCGGGGGCGGGCCGAGGATGCGCTGGCGCTGATCGACGGGCTCATCGAATGGCTCCCGGGCGAACCGGGATTCCACCTGCACCGCGGCGAGGCGCTGTTGGCGCTGGGACGGAAGACCCAGGGCGATGCGGCGCTGAGGCGGGCGGTCAAGCTCTCGGCGTATCCCGTCCGACTCCACAGCGACGTTGCGGACGTCCTGGGCGGGGTGGGACGGGTCGACGAGGCGGTCGAGCACTACCGCCGTGCCTTGGCGATCAGTCCGGACCATGCCGAAACCCATCAGCGGCTCGGCGTTCTCCTGGCGGAGCACGGACGGACGGAAAACGCGCTGAAGCACCTTCGGAGGGCGGCGCAGGCGGCGCCGGGACAGGCGCCGGTTCTGCGGAGTCTCGCACGGACGCTGCTCCAGGCCGGGCGCAAAGGCGAAGCCGCCGAGACGCTCTCCGAGGGCCTGCGGATCGACCCGTTCCGCCCCGCCGCGACCGTCGCACTGGTGGAACTGCTGCTGGCGATCGACCGCCCCGGCGATGCAGCCGAAGCCGCCGAGCGGGGCCTCCGTTGGCTGGGCGAACAGCCCGCGCTGCGCAGGCTCCACACCCGCGCCTCGCAGCGGGCCGAAGCCGCGGGGCAGTGAGCGGCTGTGAATGGAAGTCGAGGCGTCGTGGTTCGCCCGCCGGTCGGAGAAGCCTAACCCTTTGCCCGGTCAACGAGCGCTCAGGCGTGCAGGGCGGCGTGGCGTTTGAAGTGGTCCTCGAGCACCAGGCAGGTCATCGCCTCGACGACGGGGACGATCCGCGGGCAGATGCACGGGTCATGCCGCCCTTCGGTGACGATCTGCCGCTCCTCGCCGGCGAGGTCCACCGTCCGCTGGGGCGATTCGATCGAGCTGGTCGGCTTGACCGCGACGCGGAAGACCAGCTCCGCGCCGGTGCTGATTCCGCCGAGCACGCCGCCGGCGTGGTTGGTCAGGAAGCCCTCGGCGCCCATTTCGTCGTTGTGCTCGCTGCCGCGCATCTCCGCGGCGGCGAAGCCGGCGCCGAACTCCACGCCCTTGACCGCCCCGATCGAGATCATCGCGCCGGCCAGTGCCGCGTCGAGTTTGTCGAACACCGGTTCGCCCAGCCCCGCCGGGAGCCCGGAGACGCGGCATTCCACGACGCCCCCGATGCTGTCGCCGGCGTCGCGGGCGGCGCGGACCGCTTCGGCCATCCGCTCGGCCGCGTCGGCGTCGGCGGCGCGCATGGGGTTCCGCTCGACCTGCCCGGGGTCCACGTTCCGGCAGGCGGCGCCGCCCGCCCGCTGCGTGTAGGCAAACAGCGACACGCCGCGCCGGCGGAGCAGCGTCCGCGCCACCGCCCCGGCGGCGACGCGCCCGGCCGTCTCGCGCCCGGAAGCCCGCCCGCTGCCGCGGTAGTCCCGCAGCCCGTACTTCTGAAGATAGGTGTAGTCCGCGTGCCCGGGGCGGAAGAGATGCTTGATCGCGTCGTAGGCGCCGGGCCGGGCGTCCTTGTTGTGCAGGAGCATGAGAATCGGCGTGCCGGTGGTCCGCCCCTCGAAGACGCCGGAGAGGATGGTCACCTCGTCGGTCTCCGCGCGAGGCGTGGTCAGGTCGCTCTGGCCGGGCTTGCGGCGGTCGAGCTGGGTCTGGATCTCCGCCTCGGAGAGCTCGACGCCGGGCGTCGCGCCGTCCACGACGACGCCGACGCCCCCGCCGTGCGATTCGCCGAAGGTGGTGATGCGGAAAAGGTGTCCGAAGGTGCTACCGGGCATGGGCGTGCTCCTCGAGGGTGCGGAGAAGGGCGTCGAAGGCGGCGCCGGCGTCGAGCCCGGTGAGTTCGACCGTCGCATCGGCGCGGGCGCGGTACTGCGGCTCGAGGGCGGCGCGGCGGGCCCAGCTCCCGCGGGGGTCCTCTGGGTCCAGGAAGGCCGGAAGCCCCCCGGCCATGATGCGCTCGTAGAGGACGTCCGGGTCCACGCGGAGCAAGACCTTCAGCCCGAGCCCGTCCAGCACGCCGGCGAGTCGCTCGTTGAGCGGCGTGCGCCCGCCGAGGGCGATCACCGCGCGCTGTCCGCCGGCGAGCTGCCGTTGCAGGGCGAGCCCGGCATGATATTCCATCTCCGCGAAGTATTCCGGGCCGTGAGCGGCGAACAGCTCGCGGACGGTCTCGCTGCGTCCGGTCCGCTCGCGGTGGACGGCTTCGACCAGCGCGTCCCAGTCGTAGAACGCGCAGTCGAGGTGCTCGGCGAGGCGCCGCCCGAGCGTACTCTTGCCGGAATGCTTGAGGCCCATCAGAACAACGTTC
>CAYTQL010000253.1:0-4695 GCA_964439555.1 uncultured Planctomycetaceae bacterium
TCCTGCCCGTGCCCCACGGCCGAGACGGCCGTGGGACGCATGGTCAAGATGGTCATGCCACAGTACGGACGCGCATCCGTCGTACCCGTCGCCCGCCGGACGTGCTTGACCGACTATGCGCCCGTACCTATGCTGAATTCACCGACCTTCGGCTTCTCGAGTCGCCGGCGCCCGCCCGGTCCGGCGATTTGCCTTAAGCTTAGACGGAGAAACATTTTGCGCCCGTAGCTCAGTTGGATAGAGCAGCGGTCTTCTAAACCGCAGGTCCCAGGTTCGAATCCTGGCGGGCGCGTTCGGGCGGGTTGCGGGTCCGGCCGGGCCGAGCGGTCCGGCGGCGATCCGTGGCTTATTCACGGGAGCGGAGTTTGCTGAGCACGGTCCGGGCGTGTTTGGCGGTGGGGCTTTCGGGGCGGAGGGTTACCACGCGGTTGAGGTACGACCGGGCCGTTTCGAGCGTTTCCCAGTAGGCTTTCACGTCGCCTTCGGGCGTTGCGGCGGCGGGGCGGAAGAGCACGTCGAGGCAGAGGTCCTCGGCGTTGGGGTTCTCCCCGGCGCGCAGCTCGGCCAGGAGGGTGTACTCGCCGCGGTTGAGCCGGTATCGCCCGTGGTGCTCCATGCGCTGCCCGCCGAGCCAGATGCGGACGCCGGGGTTCTCCGTGTTGCTGTGGAAGCGGACGATCCGGTCAGCGTCGCAGGTCAGGACGGTGTAGACGTAGACCGAGTGGTCCGGGGCGGTGAGTTGGAAGTTCCGCTTGAACGCCGGACCCGCCGGGTGGAAGACCCGCACCCGCCCGCGGCGGACGAGGTGCGACCACGAGTGCGGGTGGTCCTTCTCGAAGCGGAATTCGCGTTGCTGTCCTCCGAAGGTCAGGGCGGCGTCCTTCGGCCGGCGTGCGGGCAGGTTTCGCCGCTCGGGGCCGGTCAGGGCGGCGACGACCTCCTCGCGGACGTTTTTGGTAAAGGGGCCCAGCAGCAGGTACGGCGGTCCCGGGCGGGACCAGAGCCCCTGGCGGGGCAGGTCGGGGTGGAGGTTCCCGTCGGGCGCAACGGCGACGGTCTTCCGGGCCGGGGGCGCCTCGGCGGGCAGGTCGGCCAGGATCGTCCTGGCGTTCACTTCGGCTTCATAGGCCTTGCCCTCCTCGCCGGTGTAGCCGACGCAGATCAGTTCGGAACTGTTGCGGTAGTAGAAGCGGTCGCCGTCGAACGCCAGGGCGCTGTTGGAGCGCGGCGGGAGCCCGTTCTGGGCGATGATCCGCCCCTGCGGGCCTGCTTCGAGGACGGTGAAGTTCGCCTGCGGGATGTGCTTGCCGCCGAAGGCTTCGCCGCTGTCGCCGCAGAAGACCTTGCCGCCCGCCACCGAGGTCTCGACGTAGTGGCGTCCGGAGGCTTTGGCGTACAGGGGCCAGTCGATATTCACGTGCCGCGGAACGCGCCGCCCGGTATCGGCGTCCCAGACACCGTAGCCGCCGTCGCCCTGCCCGCCGACGTTGGGGATCGCCAGGTTCGCGTGCAGGAAGCCGTTGAACGGGCTCACGCAGGGCTCGAAGCCCTTGGTGGTCTGGCAGGTCCACAAGCGCCGGGCGGCGACGGTGTCCCGGTCGAGCATCACCAGTTGCGTCGCGCTGCCCATGCCGGGCCCGAAGTGGTAGACCACGTCGCCGTCGACCACCGGTGTGCCGTAGCCGGAGTTGACGGACATGTTGGGGACCAGCACCTTTCCGTCGTCGGCGCGGACGACCGTCCCGCCGAGCACCGAGTGCCGCAGCGGCTGCCCCTCGCCCTCGGCGTTCCTGCCGCCTTCGTCCATCACCACCGCGCAGCCGGACCCGGCGGTGATGATCACCACCATCTCCTCCGACCCGTCGCTGATGCGCATGGCGACGGGGGAGGAGCTGCCCATCGGCTCGATCACCGGCGCCCGCCAGAGTTCCTTGCCGGTCGCGGCGTCGACGGCCAGGAGGGTAACCGGGCGCATGTCGGACCCGCGGATCTTGCGGTCCTCCGGGACCACTTCGAAGATCAGCTTCCCGTCGATCAGGAGGGGCGAGGAATAGGCGTTGTAGGAGGTGCCCTCGTGGGGCAGTTCGATGAGCCATTTGCGTTCGCCCTGCATGTCGAAGCACGCGGCCGCTCCGTGGCTCGTCCAGGCCCAGATGTGCTCGCCGTCGGTGACGGGGGTGGCGCAGATGGGGCCGAGGTAGTTTATCCAGGAGAACTTCCAGGCGTGCCCGGCCTTCTGGATGGGCCGCTGGGCGATCTTCCGCCAGTCCCGCTTGAGCTGCCGCAACTCGCTGCGGGCCTCGTCATGGGTGAGGGTCTTCCCGTCGAGGGTGATCGGCCCGGGCGCATCGCCGTCGGAGCGGGGCTTGCCGTCGTCCGCGTGCATTGCGGCGTGGAGGGCATAGTAGCGGTCCCAGGTCCGGGCGGACTTCGACGCCGCCTCGGGGGCGATGACCTCCAGGATGTCCAGGCTCCTGCGCCAGGCGACCTTGCCGGTGTGCTTGTCCAGGGCGACGAGGAAATGCGGCTCGGCGGTGGTGAAGACCCGTTTCTCGCCGACCACCGGGGCGGCCATGCTGGCCGGGAGGCTCCGCCGCCAGCGGATGTTGATGCCCCGTTCGGCGTCCCAGGCGGTGACGGGGTCCGCCTCCGGGTGGACGCCTTTCCAGTTGCCCCGCCATCCGCGGACGTTCGGCGGCGCGGGCGAAAGCTTCGTCCGCTCGGCGGTGCGTCCCTTCTGCGGGGCGCCGCGGGTGCAGAGGCGCATCCAGAAGCCGGTGAGGTTCGGGGCCTTGCGCCCGCGCGGGGCGCCCTGGCGGACGCGGACGGCGACGGGGTTGCGCCCGGGACGGAAGGTCGCGCGGAAGAGAATCGGGCTTTCCTTGTCGGTGCGTTTGCCCGGGTCCGGCCAGGCGGCGACGAGACGGTCGTTGATCCAGAGTTGGGCGTCGTCGTCTGCGCCGGCGGCGACCCAGAGCGTCCGCTCCCGGTCCGAGTGGATGTCCGTCGCGGCGAACCAGAGCGTTCCGTCCAGCCCGGAGCTGACGTGCCCGTAGCCCGCGCCGCCGCCCCGCCAGCCGGGCGGGCGGAGCATGCCGGCGCCTTTGTCGACCGGCCAGGGACGCCAGGTCACCTTCGGTCGCTCCGCGTCCGCCTCCTCGCCCGGCGGGCGAAGCGCGCGGAGCAGCTCCCGCGCCGCCGGCCAGGTCGCGCGGGAGAGCCCGAACGCCGTCGGCAGCGCCGGCGCCTCCACGGCCGGAAGCCCCAGCGGTCGGGGACCCATGACCTGCCAGTTATCCACGTACAACCACTCCTGCGCCCCGGACGCCTCGCCGGCGTAGGCGGGCAGGAGGTTCGCTTTGCCCTTCGCGTCCGGGACCGGGCGGAAGGTGTACCAGGGCCCGAACAGTTCGTCGCCGACGTCCGCGAAACTCGCGGCGACCTGCCCGTCTCGTCCGTTCCGGTTCCAGGCGTCCAGCGCGGCGTGGACGCGCCGGGCGTGCTCGGCGATCTCGCGCACGACCGCCAGGCGGTCCTCGGCTTCCGGGTGCCCGGCCGCGGAGGCCGGCTTGGCGGCGGGGGTGGCGACTTCGGGTCCGCCGAGGTCGTCATCAAGCCCGCCGATATCATCCAGGCTGGGCCCGGCCGGCGGGGCGTCCTTCTTGCCTTCCTCGGTCCCGGGTTGGAAGTCGGGGCGGGTCGGGGCGCGGCGTCGCGGGGCCGCGGCGGCGGGATGCCCACGGAGGATCGTCTCGCAGCGGAGCACCTGGGCGTACCGACGGGCGAGTTCGCCCTCCATCGCCACGCAGGCCGGGTAGAGATCGAACGGATTGGAGGCGTTCGGCGTCGCGTCGGGGAAGCCCTCGGGCAGGGCGAAGCCCTCGCCGACGCTCTCGAGCTCGGCCGAGGCGTTCCGCGGCTTGCGAACGGCGGCCGATTCGGTGCGGTAGTTGCCGGATACGGCGTTCCCGTCGGGCTCGAGGTCGAGGATGTAGGTCTCGGTGGCGTCGGTCTTCGCTTCGAGGAACAGCTCTTTGGGGATGCGGACGGTGACGCGTCCGGCGATCGCGCCGTCGGCGGTGCGGAGCTTGCGGGCGTCGAGCACTTCGAGCACCGCACTGCGGGCGGGCAGCCAGGCGTCGAAGGCGACCCAGCGCCGCCCGTCGTGTACGCCCAGCAGATGCAGATCGCCCCCGAACGCCGCCTTGGTGAGCGTGAAATGGATCGCGCGGACCGGCGCGTCGTTCCCCCGGGCGGCGGCGAAGCGCGCCAGCGACGCCGCCCACGCCTCGCGGATCCCGTTCAACTCGCGTCCGATGACCTCGGCCTGTTTGCCGAAGGCCTTGTCGATCCCCTCGGCCGCCGGGCACGCGGCGGTCAGGAGCAGGAGCGTCAGTATCGCGGGGCGGGGGACATACGTTCTCATGGAATGGCTCTCCGGCTGGGCTGGGGGTCCCGTTGCTTCGCGGCCTGGCCGGCTCATTGCTCCGCCCGGCGTCGAGCCGACCCGAAGCAACGAGTCGCCGGGATCGCCTGTCCGCGGCGCGACGAAGCAGCGAAGCCGTACATCTAACGCCCGGCGGGCCCCGGCGTATCGGCGCATGAAAAGGAGCGGCCGGGGGGGCGACCGCTCCTGTCGGGGTGCGGAGGAAGCTACTTGCTCTGGCGGCGCTTGTTGACGTCGAGCTCCAGTTC
>CAYTQL010000254.1:0-4694 GCA_964439555.1 uncultured Planctomycetaceae bacterium
ACCTCCGATTGCTTCAGCCTGCTGGGCTACCACGCCTTCAATCGCCCGATCTACATGAACCGGACGATCTCCGCCGGGTACAACGGCGGGCCGTGGGACTTCTCCGTCCTGGGGCACTGCGGCGTGGTGGTGGACAAGGAGCAGGCCCAGCCGATCGGGCCGGCGCCGACGCGCAAACTCTTCGCCCCGGAGGTCAAGTTCGTCGCCGCCCGCGGCGTACTGGCCGAAGGGGCCGAGGGCTACAAGGGACGCGGCGAGGTCCGCTCCTCCGATCAACCGCGCGAACCGTTCACCGACGTCTACTCCAACATGGACCTCGCCCGCGGGCTGTTCCTCACCGACGCGTACCTATTCGACGCGTACTGGCTGAGCGATAAGTCCGGCAAGACGCGGGACTTCCATTGGCTGGTCCACGCCCCGGGCGTCCTGGTGACCGGGAAGGGCTGGTCCCCCTCCGAGACGCTTCAGAAGACCCTGTGCAACATCAAGCCGATCCCCTCCGGGCAGCAGCCGCGCAAGCGCTACTGGGAATTGGCCGAGGACCCCGAGAACTCGTGGATTCTCATCGACGGCGAGCGGAAGCAGACCTTCGACGACCGCCCGGTCGACCTGTCGGTGGTCCAGAAGTGCGTCCTGGACGACGTGAGCGAATCCCAACTCGGCAAGGCATGGTACGACCGCCGGATCGGCGTGCGCCTCCGACTGCTCGAGGCGCCCGAGACCACCGGCTATGTCTTCCACACGCCGACCAGCTACCGCCCGGGGACCCACCGCGGGCCCCGAAAGGGCAAGATGCGCCCCCGCCCGGAAACCGGCGGGGTATCCGCAGCCATCCATCGCAACGCCCCGGAGACGATGTACGTCGCCCTGCACGAGCCGTTCGAGAAGGGCACGAGCCGCATCGAAACCTTCCGCCGGGTCAAGCAGGTCGGCGACGCGGTATGCGCGGCCGTGGGCAGCGAGACGCTGGGCATCGACGATCGCCTGATGGTCCGCTTCGGGCCCGACGCCGATAAACCGATCACCCTGACCGACCCCGCCGCCGGCGAGAGCTTCACCTTCCGCGGCCAGGCGTTCGTACGGATCGGCGAGAAGACCGTCACCGTCCGCGGCGACCTGCGCGAGATGACGCTGAAGGTCGAGGGCGCGCCCGAGCTGATCGTCAACGGCAAGAAGACCGAGGCGCAGATCGCCGACGGCGTCCTGACCTTCGGCATGTAGGCGGCTCGCGGCGCGAGGCCGGACACTGGAACGGGGCGCCGTCACCGTCCGCCGCGCGGTTCGGCTGAACCCACCGTCGCGGCGGGCAGTGCGGCCCGCCCTACTGGAAGAACCGGCGGACGAGGTCCTGGCGGTCGGGCGGCAGCAGCGTATTGCGATCGGCCTGCATGGCGGCGGCGCGGGCGCGGCGCCAGGCGTCCCCGAAACGCACCGGGGCTGCGGACCGGGGCGTCGAGGGCTCCGCCTGCGGGGGGCGCTGCGGGTCGTAGTCCGGGTTCCACACGGCAACCCACTCCAGGCCCCCTTCGGCGTTGAGCGACCCGGCGCGAGGCTTCGGCTTGGTGGTCGAGGTCGCACCGGCGGGGTCGCCCTCGCCGCCGCCGGCGGCGCTGAGGCGGGCAAGCAGTTCGGCCGGGAGGTCCTCCAACGGACGGTAGCCCTTGTCGCGGAGTTGCCGGAGCAGTTCGGCGAACTCCTCGGCATCGCCGACCCGCACCGCCTGTGCGGACCGGGTCAACGCCTCGCGGGCCTCGTCCCCGGCCTGCCGCCCGGTGGTTTCGAGCGACTCGGCCAGTTCGGCCCGCTCGGTCGGGGAAAGGGCGTCGAGATTCGGCGGCGTGGGCGCCTCCGGCTGCATCGCCGCGAAGGCGACCACACTGAGCAGCAGCGCGAAGACCAGGGCCCCGACCGTCGGCGCGCCGCGACGCCACAGACTCACCCGTCGCAGGTCCCGCTCGCCCGCACATGCAAAAACCTGCCCGACCAGGCATTGCAGCAGATCGCGACGCTCGGCGTCGCTCAGCAGTTCCGCCGCGGCGCTCAAACGCTCGTCCAGCCCCAGCCGTTCGTCGGCCAGGCGAATGGTGCGAAGGTCCGCCCCGCGGCGCAGGAGCCCGCCCGCGGCGCCCGCAACCGCAGCGAGTACGAGCGTCAGCGGGATCAGTGCACTTCCGCTGATCCACTCGAGCAGGAACGCCCCGGCCGCCAATGCGCCGACGATCACCCCGGCCGCGAGCGACCAGTCCGGCGGGTCGAGTGCCGCCCGAAACCGGTCGGCGAACACCCCGAGCGCCAGCGCCGCGACGCCCCAGATCGCCACCGTCAGCGCCGCGCCGACCGTCAGCACCCCGAGCACCCAGCCCGAGAGCACGATACCCGCAGCCGTTGCCCCCAGCCCGGCCGCCTCGAGGGCGCGAATCCCCCGCCCCCGGCGGCGCAGGCGACGCAGAATGTGGCCAAGACGGTCTTCCATCGCGTGTTTAGACAAGACAGGGCGCAGGAAGTTCGAAGCACGAAGCTCGAATTGCGAATCGAACCTGACGCCCGAAGGGCGGCCCCCGCCGGCGGGCGCCTTCCCCGCGCGGGGCTGCGGCCCATTTCGTCGTTCGGGTTCTCCAGCTCCGGACTTCGCCTCAGCGCAGCCCCGTCGAGTGGGCTTCGAGGAACTCGGCGTGCGCGACCCGGCCGGTCTCGCGGAGGCGCTGGATGTACTTGTCCCGCTGGCGGTCGCCGGCGTGGAACGGTCCGCCTTCGCGCATCACGGTCCAGAGCGGGTCGGTGTCGGAGTCGCCGCCGGTCATCATCTCGGCGGTCCAGTCCTCGAGCCGCGCCTGCCCGCGGTCGGCGAGGGCGGGTTCGCGGTCGGCGAGGTCGTTCAGCTCGTGCGGGTCTTCGGCGACGTTGAAGAGCATCCGCTTCGGGAGGTTCTTGTGCCCGGTGTGGTAGGTGCGGCAGAAGAGGTAATCTTCCCACCGGACCGACCGCATGCAGCTCCAGGCGCAGTTGCTGATGACCAGGGCGTCCCGGCCTTGCTGTCCGCCGGCGCGGAAGGCGTCGGCGAAGCTGCGCCCGTCCCAGTGGGCGGGCACGTCGCCGCCGAGCAGCTCGACCAGCGTCGCCCCGACGTCCGTCTGGTAGTGCAGCGCCTCGTCGACCCGCCCGCCGGGCAGGCCCGGGAAGCGCACGATCATCGGCACGCGGGAGGTGATGTGGTCGGCCACGGCGTGATCGCCGATCACCCCGAGTTCGCCGAGGTTCTCCCCGTGATCGGAGGTGACAACGATGATCGTCTCGTCGAGGACGCCCTGGCTTTCCAGGGCTTCGAGGATCTTGCCGACCCACTGGTCGGCGTAGGCGATGCCGCAGTCGTATCCGTCGACCCACTTGCGATAGGCGTCCATGGAGTCGATCTGCGAAGGCTGCCGCGGGTGGGTGCTCTCCTTGCCGTACGAGCCGCCCGGCTCCTGGGGCGAGCCCGGCCCGAAGCTCTTCCACTGCGCCGCCCGGAGCTCCTCGGTGTACCAGTCGGCGATGGGCTCCTTCTCGAAGGGGTTGCCGAACTCCTCCGGCGCCCGGTAGTCGGTGTGCGGGTCCCAGACATTCACGTGGAGCATCCAATTGTCGGTCTGCCCGTTGCGGTCCAACCATTGGAGCACCTGCGGAACCACCTCGTCGGCGCGTTCCGAGCCGCCCTTGCCGGTGTTGATCATCTCCCGCCACCCGGCGTAGAACCACCACGCGCTGTGACGCTCGGCGAAGGGGCTCACGCTCACCGGGTAGTAACCCTGTCCGCGGATGCACTGGATCAGCCCCGGTCTCTGCGCGTCGGTTCGGAAGCCCCGCCCCGCACCCACGCGACGGATGTCCGCGGCCGTGTCGCCGTGACCCACGACCCCGCTGTGGATGCCGAACTGCCCGGTGAACATGCTCGTCCGCGAGGGCAGGCACGGCGCGTCGGAGACGTAGCAATTCTCGAAGCGTACGCCCCCCGCCGCGAGGCGATCGATGTTCGGCGACGTATTGCGGTGATACCCGTAGCAGCCGAGATGGTCGGCGCGGAGGGTGTCGATATCCAGGTACAGGATGCGCATGGGTGTTCCTCAATCGATTAAAGGTGCACGCTCACTATAGCGGCGCGCTGTCGCCTGTCAACGCGGGCGTCGGTGGACGGCCGCAGCGCGCGGGCGGTAGGATGGTGCGGAAGGAGAGGACCATGGTCGATCGCGAACAGTTCGACGCCGCGTGCCGACGGTTCGGGGAGCAGCGGCTGGACGCCGCGTCCGAAGCGACGCGCCCCGCCGACTGGGACCGCCTGTGGAAGGACCCGGCCAACGCCTGCCCGATCGAACATGCAGGCGACTGGGACTTCTGCATCGAGCTGCATGTGGAGGACTTCGCCGCGGAGGTGGGCTTCTTCACCGACGTCATCGGCTGCGGGGTCAAGACGCTCTCGAAGGACTTCGCCATGTTCGCCGGGCCCGGGGAGGCGTACTTCTTCGCGGTCCGCCCGACCGGGGGGGAGCACCCCGCGACGCCGTCGGATGGGGTGCGCCTGGGCTTCCGGGTCCGCGACATCCGCGAGCTCTGCGACGAACTCAAGCGTCGCGACGTGCCGATCGAGCGCGAAGCTGAACCCCGGAGCCCTGACGATCCTCTGCTGGAGGTCACGTTCCGCACACCCAACGGCGTGGCAC
>CAYTQL010000255.1:0-4668 GCA_964439555.1 uncultured Planctomycetaceae bacterium
CCCCGCACCCCGCGCGGTTCCCGCAAATGCCGGACCGCCCAGCCCAGCAGCCCGATCGCCGCGCCCGCGACCGCCCAACGCCACGCCGCATCGTACCAGGCGACCGACCCGACCGGGATGTGCTCGCCCAGCGGCGTGATCTTGTAGATCCGCGGCGCCTGGTGCCAGACGAACCCCAGCGAGTCCGAAACGCTCGAGAGGACGCCGTAGAAAGGACTCCAGCTCACCAGCCGTCCCGCCAGGCGCGCTGAGGCGTCGGGGCCCAATGCCTCGGCCGGACCGGCAATCCAGAACGGGCTCGCCAGGACGATCCACAACAGCGCCGCAGCGATCAGTCCCATCGCCAGGCGCGCCCCGCTTCGCCCGGCCGCGGAGGACAACCCGGCCGAGAAGACCGCCGCCCCCGCCAGCACGAGATAGACCTGGAGCACGTCCAACAGCCCCCAGGCGTCCGCGGAAAAGGCCCAGACAATCAGCAGCACGCCCCCGGCGGAGTCCGACACCGCGGCCGCTCGCATGAAGCTCGCCCAGGCGTTCTTCCCGGTCGCCGCCAGGCACGGCGCGGCCAGGGCGACCCAGAGCGTGGCCGCCGCGAGGGTCACCAGCAGGGCCCAGGCGGACGAACGCCCCGTCGCCCGCATTGCCACGAAGCTCCCGCCGATCCACAGCACCGACCCGGCGGCGGCGCCGAGAATGCCCGCGCGCTGGCGCAACCACAGGGCGCGAAGCGTCGGAGCGGGAAGCTCGGGCGGCGCGGTCATCGCTCGGCGGGCTCGGGGGTCTCGGGTTTCTGCGAGACCTTCGACTCGAGGTAGGCCTCGTAGTCCTTCCACAGCGCCTGGAGCCGCTGAAGCTGGGCGGTGCGGTAGTCGATGAGCTTGAGCGTGCGGGCGGCTTCCTCGTGGGGGTCCTCGATATACTCGCGGGGCTCGGCGAACTTCTTCCGCCATTCGGCGAGGGCGGCCTTGGCCTGGGTTTCGGTGCGGGGCAGCAGTTTCGGTCGGGCCTGGAGGTGCTGCTCGTCGATCTCGGTGACCCCGCCCATGCGCAACTCCTGGCGGACGCGGACGAGGTCGGTGATGCGGGCCCGCCCGTCGGCGCGGACGACCACCATGCCCTTGGCGTGCTTGTGAATGTAGTCGTCGGCCCAGTCGGCGAGCTTGCCGAGCGCGGTCGGCTCGGAGTCGACGGCGAGTTGCCCCTGCGGGCCGATCTCCAGCAGCGCCCGGGCGTGGGGAGAGTTCCGGGCGCCCTTCATCGGCTCGATGATCACCTCCACCGGCGTCTTGAGCGGCGGGATTTCGCCGGTCTTGGCGCGGTAGAAGCGGGCGGCGTTGTCCGCGGAGCTCTCGAAGGGCACATCGATGACGCTGGAGGCGAAGTTGCTCACCGAGATCAGGTCGCCCTCGGCGTCCGCCCAGTAGGTGCTGTCGGGCAGAATCTCGCTGCCGACGAACACCCAGTGCTCGGGGATTTTGGCCTCCTTCTCGCCGGCGATCTTCAGCCACTCCGACGCATCGGCCGTGTGGAGCTTATCCTTCTTGTCCCGCCAGCGAAGGCGGACCCGCAGGTTCGGGCCCCGCGGCGGGAGGAACCGTCCGTCCTCGCCGTCCGAGGACCACCGGGCGGGCTTGCCGGGACGCAGCCCCATGCCCACCAGCGCCGCGTGCAGCAGCGCCGGGCGGGCTTCGGTGTGCAGGATGCTCTCGTGCTCCTTCGAGCCCTTCGTACACACCAGCAGTTCCAGGTCTCCGCCGCGCAGGCAGACCTTCGTCTCCAGGACGATCCGCTTGCCCTCCTCGATGCGGAAGTGCAGCTTCGGGCGGGTCCGGGGTTCGTTCGCCGGGCGCGTCGCCTGGGCGCCGGCCGGGCCGGCGAGAACCAGAACCGCCGCCAGTGCCGGAAGTGCTCGCGTGAGCGTTCGTTGCATGGGAAGGCTCTCCTGTGCCCGCCGGGCGGTTTGATGTTCGCCCTATATGGACCGCGGGCCGTGTGCCCGGTTAGACGCACGGCCCGCGGCGGGTGTTCCGGTTCGGGACGATCAGGGATGCTGCATCGCCTCGATCTCGGTCTGGATGATGATCTTGGGCTTGATGAGGATGAGGACGGTCTCCTCGTCCCTCAGCATGCCGCGGTTGTTGAACAGCCGGTTGAGGATGGGCACCTTGCTGACGAGGGGGACGCCCTTTTCCCGCTCGATCTCGGTGGCGGTCTTCTGCCCGCCGAGCAGGAGCGTTCCGCCGTCAGGGACCGAGACGGTGGTCTGGAGGTCCTGGACGGTGACGGTGGGCAACTGGATGAAGCCGCCGTCGATCGGAATCGTCTGGAGGTCGCCCTGCTGCTGCGAGACCTGCGGGCGGACGGTCATGGTCACGTACCGCCGGTCGGCCGAGACGGTCGCCTCGACGTCGAGCACCGTCCCGCTGGGCACGTACCCGACCCGCGGGCGGAAGGTCGTGGTGTTGTCGCCGACGACCGGGTCGAGCCCGGCGATGTACGCCTGCTGGGTGGCGATGGTGACGTAGGACCGCTGCCCGTTGAACAGCGTCAGTCGCGGGGCGGTCAGGGTGCGGGTGGCGTTGTGGGCCTGGGTGGCCTCGACGAGGAAGTCCACCTGGATGTCGTCGAGGAAGGTGCCCGCTACCGCCATCGACGGGGCGCTGACCGAGGTGCCGATCCCGGTGCCCTTGCCGATCATGTCGGTGAATCCGCCGGGAGAGAAGGTGTTCTGCTGAAGGCGCATCGGGGTGAGCTCGTCCGAGCCGGGCTTGCCCGTGCCCCACGCGCTCGACCCGCTCTTGGTGGGCACGTAGGCGCCGGTCCACGGGTCGTACACGTCGCCGCCGATGATCTGCCCGGTCACCGGGTCGCGAACCAGGTTCGACCCGAGCTTCGAGCCGAGGTTGAAGTAGAAATCCAGGTCCAGCCCGATGCTGTTGAGGAACCCGGTCGAGACCGAGATGAACCGCGACTCGACGGAAATCTGGAGGGTCCGGGCCTCGCGGAGCTGGTTGATCAGGTTCATCACGCGGCTGTGATTCTCGGCCGTCTGGGTGATGATCAACTGCCCGTGCAGCTCGCGCATCGAACCGATGGTCCCGCTGGGACGCCACGACTCGGGGTCCACCGTCTCGCGGATCGTTGTCTGGATCTGCTCGATCAGTTCGCCGCGGGTGGGCGTCTCCTCGTCCTCGTCGTCATCGTCATCGTCGTCGCCGAAGAGCCCGCCGCCGGCGGTGGCGCCGGTGGCGTCGGTCGTGTCGGTGTCGTCGTCTTCGGTCAGGTCGATGCGCGGGCCGGAGAACATCGGCACGCGGATGATCATGTCCCGGATGTCGTAGACCCGGGTAATCGTCTTGCGGGACAGGTCGTCCTTGGTGGAGATCGTCAGCACGCCCTCGTCGATGACGTAGCTCAGGGGCGTCCCGGCGCCGGAGATGTCGTCCAGGATCACGCGCAGGGCCTTGGAGACCGTCACGTCCTGGAGGTGGACGTTGACCTGCGTGTTCTTGTCGATCCCGGCGACGCTCAGGGCGGTCCAGTTGACGTAGATGTTCACGCCCGAGACGTCGCGGATGAACTGGATGACGTCATTGAACTCGATGTTGGTGAAGTCGAGCTTCTTGATGCGCTGCTCGATCTTCTTGCGGACCAGGCGATCTTCCTCCGGTTCGCTGGCGGCGCTGGCGCCGGCCGCCTCGCGCCGAGCGGTGATCTCCTTCCAGTCGCGCGGGAACATCAGCAGATCGTACCAGGGCACCTCGGACCAGGCGATGTCCACCAGCGACTTGGTCTGCTCGCGGCGGATGGTCTGGTGGGCCTGCTTCTCGTCCTGGAGGATGACAAACTGTTCGAGCACCTCGCGCTGCTCGGCCGCCCAGCGGTTCTTCGGGTCGATGGCCATGAGCTTCTGGAGCAGGTCGAGGGCCTGGGAGTACTCGTGATCGCGCCGCAGGGCGCGGACGCGGGCCGTGAGCGTGTCGATGGTCTGCTGGCGGCGTTGCTCTTCGGTCCGCTCCCGCTGGCGCCTGCGCTGTTCGATCTCCTCGCGCTCGCTCCGGACCCGTTCCCGGGCGGCGAGGTCCTCGCGCTCGGCGATCATCTCGATCTGCCGGTTGATCTCGGCGAGGCGCTCGCGGTAGCTGTCGGCGGTGTAGAAACGCTTGTTGGTCTGGAGCACGTTGAGGGCGACGCGGGCGGCCTCCTCGGCGGCGTCGAACTTGTCCTCGCCGAGCAGTTCGCTGGAGCGGCGCATGGCCTTGTCGATCTCGACCTCGGCCCGTTCCCGGGCGATGCGGCGCTTCTGCTCGATAATGGTGATGATGCGGTCCTCGCCGCGGACGTTCATCTCGCGGGCGCGGGCCAGCAGCGTCACCGCCTGGTCCAGGTCGGGCGACAACTCGCGGGCGCGGGAAAGGAGGCGCTCGGCTTCGTCGTACCGGCCGTCGTCCAGCGCTTCGCGTCCGCGCTGGAGGAGGTCCCGGGCCATCCGGCGGCGACGGCGGACGCGCTGGAGCATGTCGCCCTCGGCGGCGGTCTCGGCCTCGTCGTCGTCATCGTTCCCGGTGACCACGTCCATCGGCGTGGCTTTCGCTTCCGGCTGGGGCTCGGGCTTCGGCTGCGGCTCCGCCTTGGGCTGCGGCTGCGCCTTGGGCTGCTCACCGGTCT
>CAYTQL010000256.1:0-4661 GCA_964439555.1 uncultured Planctomycetaceae bacterium
TCGGCAAAGAGGCTCTCTTTTTGCCACCTCAACCACACGACTTGGGACAGTTACGGGGAGGAAGGGCATTGCGGAATGAGGGTTTCGGATCGCGGATTTCCGCAACCGGGCGACGCTACGGGCATCGCGAGGTCCCACGCGCGGGTTACAGGAATCCGCATTCCGCAATCACTCCCCGTCCGACGCCTCCGGTTCGCCGGGCGCAAGGCGCGCCTCGTCCCGGCGCTTGCGAAGCTCGGCCATGCCTTCGGGCTCGGGGAACCATTGGTCGAAGTCCACATCGCGGGCGGGGCACTGGGCTTTGAGGGGCCCGGCGATCCGGTCGTAGACGATTCGTTTCATGTCCTCGCTGGCGTTGCGGTACAGACGCGCCCGATCGAGCAGGGGCAGGTGGTACCCGAGCATCGCCGGCTCGGCGAGCATCATCGCGAGGTTGTCCGCGCCCATCTGCCAGAACGGGGGAAGCTTGACGTTGGGGTTCGCCTCGGCGTTGTAGCGGGCGTGGACACGCTGGGCGTGCTGGAGGCAGGCCTTGCCCCCGGGCTTGCCCTTCGCGTTGAGCAGGAAGGCGGTCTGGAGCGAGATGGTCACCTGGTTCGCGGCCATCTCGGGGAGGATCTGTCCCTGGTCGAACAGGTGGGTGTAGACGAACTCGTCCAGCGGGAGGTCCCATTCGGGTCCGGTCCGCCCGGCGTCGGTCTGGATGTAGTCGAGGTACCGCTGCGCCTCGTCCCGCCGGTAGCCGGCGTAGAGCATCTCGATGGCGCTGATCAGGTAGTTCACGTGCCCGGAGAGGTAGTACGGTTCGTGGGTCAGGCGGGTGTTCCTGCTGATCTGGTCCTTGAGCGCGATCAGCCGCTTGTGCTCGCGGTGGGTCGGCTCGATGAACCGCCAGTCGGCGTAGAAGCGGACGTAAGGCTCGTCGGGGTTGCGCGGGTTCTCCACGTACGCCAGCCGCCCGTTCCAGGTGAGCAGCTTGAGGCAGTTGAGGATATTCCGCTCGTTGTTGAGCGCGTCGACGTCGGTCATCTGCTCGCCGCCGCACTTTTTCATTCCGTAGTGGGCCCAGTAGAGCCCGTGCGGCCAGGGGAGCCGCCAGTCGAGGGGCCCGAACTCCTGCATCAGCTCGTGCATGTACGCCGGGTCCATGCGGTAGTCGTTCCAGAGGATCTGCGCCCGCAGGAAGCCCAGCAGCGCGACCATCCCCTCGCGCAGCTCCGCGTCGTTGACGAGCCGGTGCAGGCGCTCGTCGCGCTCGGTGTCCCCCTCCGGCAGGCCGGCGCCCGCGCGGACGTGCTGCGCCGGGGCCGACTCGCTGTAGCGGGACCAGACGTCCAGCAGTTCCTGCCCGAGTTCGACATCCTCCTCGCGGGCGGCGTTTGCGAGCTTCCGGGCGGCGGGGTTCTCCGCGAGCAGGCGCCGGAGCTGGTCCGCCTGGATCGTCTCGCGCCCGCGCCGCCCCGGGTCTCGGTCGACGTAGTCCCGGGCGTACCGCGCCACCGGCGCGAACCAGCGGAGCACCGCGGCTGTGCTGCCCGGGGGCGGCGCGCCGAGCACCCGCTGCATCTCCCGCGCCCACCGGCGCTTGTAGGCCATGTGCATCTCGTCCATCGACCCGCCGATTTTGTGGAAGAAGATCCAGCTCAGCTCCTTATAGAGCACCAGGGCGCGCGGGTTGAGCGGGATTCCCTCGTCGCGCAGGAGGCGCATTCCGTTGCTCACCCACCGCCAGCGTTCCTCGGGCGTGTGCGTGGCGACGGAGATGTTGTACGCCATGTTCCAGGCGTGGAAGCTCCAGACCCCGTCGAAGTGCGGCTGGAGCTTGCAGATCATGCTGGCGAGCTGGTAGGCGTCGAAGTGCCGCCCCTCGCGCATCAGCGACTGGGCGCGAATCCAGAGGTAGTTGACCGCCAGGGCGCGCAGCCCGCCGGGGAGGGTGCTCATCAGCGCCACGTCGGGGCGGCTTCTGAGCATGGCCGCCTCGGCCGGGACGAGTTCGTACTCCTTGTGCCGCGCCGCGATCGGGTCCTGCATCAGCCCGGCCGTCACGAAGGCCCCCACGGCCAGGAAGATGCACAGGGCGGCGATCCACGGCGTGCGGTCGCGGGCGAGGCGGCGGAAGGTGTCGGGCTTGTCGTTCATTCGGGGTTCGTCTCCGGGGTCGGGTTCTGCTGCCCGTACTACGAGCTCAGACCTGCACCCGTGCGATTTCTCTGCGACGGAACAGCAGCCAGGCGAGCGCCAGGATCACAAGCGTCTGGATGAGCAGGACTTCCAGCACCGCCGAGCCGAGCGCGCCCAGCCCGATCAGCTCCCCGGAGACCAGCGTGTCCGACGGCGAGGTCGCCTCAAGGTTCGGCAGGACGATCTTCATCACGCGCAGCACCACGCTGCTGACGACCGCGACGACCGCCTCGAAGCCCTCCCCCGCCCGCAGCAGGTGCTCGACCGCCTCGGTGAGATAGGACCGCGCCAGTCCGAACGGGAGGAACGCGAAGCACAGCAGGCAGGCGACCGGGAAGCTCACCAGCGACCCGGCGAAGACCGCCAGTGCCGCGACGTAGACCACCTGGAGGCTCATCATCGCAATCGCGCGGGCGAAGTTGCCCTCGAAGCTGCCCACCCGGTAGAGCACCGCGACGTCCTCCATCGGCAGGCTCACCGTCCGCCCGGAGAGGTTGCGGTAGGCCAACTCCAACTCGCCGGCGTCGCTGACCGCGCGGGCGAGGACGGGCAGGACCGTGGGCATGTCGATCGGGTCCGACCCGGCGCGGACCTGCACGAAGCCGGTCTCCGGGTTCCGCACCGCCACCTGCGAAGCGAGCGTCCCCGCCCGCGAGGCGATGGGAGTCGGGGTGTACTTGATCTGGATCATCGCCGGGACGGTCACCGGGACCTCGTCGCCCTTCTGCAGCGCGCTGATCGTGCGGCGGTCGGCGTCCTCGGGGGCGAACTCCACCGTCGCCTTCTCGCTTTCCAGTGACGCAATGCGCCCCTCCACGCCGGCGACTTCCACCGGGCCGGTGCGCATCAGCCGCGCCAGCAGGTCCGCCGGACCCGTCAGGCGGACGTAGCGGCGGTCCGCGGCGACGGCGTCGACCCGCCCGGTCCCGGAATGCTCCCGGGCGGCCACGTCCAGCCCGGTGAACTTCCAGGTGATCGTCTGCCCCGGGGCGACCGCCTGGAGCTGCTGGCGCGTCTCCTGGCGGATCTGCTCGGCGATTCGCTCGACCGCCTCCTCGGGCGAGACATTGTGCTTCGTCTGCATCTGTTCGACGGTCTGGGCCCAGCCGGCGCGGTCGCTGCGGAGGGCGTCGAGGCGCTTCGTCACGGCCGCTTCGAGCTTGGCCTCGAAGGCCTCGGCGTCCGGGGCCTGCACCTCGCGGGCGACGAAAACCTCGGTCTCCAGCGCCCGGCGGTCGGCGAGGGTCGTCTCCGTCCCGCGGACCGCCTGGGCGACGCCGTAGAGCGTCCCGCCGGCGATCGCCAGCAGCAGCAACCCGAGCACCGCCACGCCCAGCCAGCGCCCGAGGAGGTACTCCAACCGGCTGACGGGCTTGGTGACCACGAAGAAAATCTGCCGATCGCGGACGTCGAAGCTCACCACCGCGACGCCGGCGAAGATCATCAGCAGCGTCAGCCCCACGCCGACCCCGCTGACGCCGTAGGCGAGGATCGTCCTGGCGCGTCCGGCGACCGTTCCGTCGCCCTCGGAGATCGTCGGGAGCACCGCGAGGAACAGCAGCAGCCCCACCACGAACGCCAGCGCCAGCCTCAGGCGCAGGCACTGAATGAAGGTCTGCCGGGCGATGCCCCAGATGCTGTTTCCGCCGCGAGCCCGCGCCATCGCCCTACTCCCGCTCCCGCTCGTCCGGCTCGATCAGCGAGTCGATCACGCCCCGATCGGCCTCGGCGTCCCGCCGCGGGGCCTGGGGCTTGGTCCGCTCGGGCGCTTCTTCGCCGCGCTCCTGGGGGGCGCCCCCGGCGCGCCCGGGCTCCTCGGGCTCGGCCGTGGGCTCCGGTTCGGTCGCCTGGGGCTCCATGAGCTCCTCGAGCACTTCCGGTTCCGCCTCGGGCGGCTCGGGGGTTTCGGGCTCGGGCGTCTCGTCCGCCGGCTGATCGACCCGGTCGGTCGAGACGAGGCGTTCGATGACCGCCTTGCCCTCGGGTCCCTCGCCGCGAAGGAACTCGGCCACCTCGCCGCTGCCGACCGCCCCGCCGGTGGTCACGCGCTGCTCACGGGCCTCGGCCACGATGCGCAGGAAGAGGTTCTCCAACCGGTCGCGCGGCGCGGTGACCTCGTGGAGGCTCTTGCCGGCCTCGGCGAGGATCTGCTTGATCCGCGCGAGGGTCGGTTCGTCGAGCGAGTCGGTGGTCAGTCGCGTCTGGGAGCTGCGCGCCAGGAGCTCGTCGATGCTCCCCAGCGCCCGCCGCTGCCCGCCGTAGAGGACGCAGACGCGGTCGCAGACGTCCTCGACGTCGGCGAGCAGGTGGCTGGAGAGGATGACGGTCTTCCCGCGGGCGGCGAGCGTGCGGATGATGTCCTTGAACTGGCGCGTGCCCAGCGGGTCCATGCCGCTGGTGGGCTCATCGAGGATCAGCAGGTCCGGGTCGTTGATCAGCGCCTGGGCAAGGCCGATCCGGCGCTGCATGCCCTTGGA
>CAYTQL010000257.1:0-1089 GCA_964439555.1 uncultured Planctomycetaceae bacterium
GTGCGGGCAGGTCGCGGCGGTCGGGCCCGGGTGCGAGCGATTCCGCGAGGGCGACCGGGTGGTCGTCTATCACATCGCCGGGTGCGGCGTCTGCGATGAGTGCCGCGCCGGGTACATGATCTCCTGCCGCTCCGCCTCCCGCGCCGCCTACGGCTGGCAGCGCGACGGCGGACACGCGCCGTACCTCCTGGCCGAGGAACGCACCCTCGCGCCGCTGCCCGATTCGCTGACCTACGTCGACGGCGCCTTGTGCGCCTGCGGGTACGGAACCGTCTACGAAGCCCTGATGCGCATGGGCGTCAGCGGCGCCGAGCGGCTGCTGGTCACCGGGTTGGGTCCGGTCGGCCTGGCCGCGGCGCATCTGGGGCGTGCACTGGGCGCCACGACCGTCATCGGGGTGGAGGTCGTCCGCGAACGCCTGGAACTGGCCGAGCGGCTGGGGCTCTTCGACCACGTATTCGACGCGGCCGACGAATGCCTCGACGCCGTCATGGACGTCACCGACGGGACCGGCTGCGAGCGGAGCATCGACTGTTCCGGCGCGGGCGCCGGTCGGGAGATCGCGCTGAAGGGCGCCCGCGACTGGGGCCGCTGCGCCTTCGTCGGCGAGGGCGGCGAGGTGACCTTCGACGTCTCCGGCGCCCTCATCCACAAGCAGATCACCCTCTACGGCTCGTGGGTCACCAGCCTGCGCCACCTGGAGGACCTGCTCGAGCGCCTCGCCCGCTGGGGGCTCCACCCCGAGCGCACGGTGACCGACGCCTTCGACCTCGACCAGGCCGCCGACGCCTACCAGGTCGCCGACGCCGGCAAGAGCGGGAAGGTCTGTCTCGTCCTGGAAGGTCGCTGACGCGCGCCGGGGTTCTTTTCGTCTTGACCAACCGATCGGTCGACCCATCACCGAGTTTCTGAACATTCTGCTGCTGGCGGCGGGGCTCGGGGCCGATGCGATGAGCGTCTCGGCGTCGGTGGGGGTGCGCTGGCACGGGAGGGCCCAGAAGTTCCGCCTCGCCTGGCACATGGGGCTCTTCCAGTTCCTCATGCCGCTGCTGGGCTACTTCGCCGGGCAGCAACTGGCCGGGGTCCTCG
>CAYTQL010000257.1:1099-4660 GCA_964439555.1 uncultured Planctomycetaceae bacterium
GCGCGGGTGGGCGCCTACATCGCCGCGGTTTTGGTTTTCGCGATCGGCGCGAAGATGCTCTACGAGGTCCTCCGCGAGCGGCCCGGCGCGTTGGTCGAGGAGGCCGAACACTCCGCCGAGCGGGCCCTCCACGTCACCGACCCCACCCGCGGGTGGTCGCTGGTGATGCTCTCGATCGCCACCAGCATCGACGCCCTGGCCGTCGGGCTCTCGCTGGGGCTCCGCGGCGGGGGAATCTGGCTTGCCAGCCTGACGATCGGGCTGGTGGCCGGGGGAATGTCCCTGCTGGGGATCGTCCTGGGCAAGCGCGTCGGAAGCGCGATCGGACGCCCCGCCGAACTCGGCGGGGCGATCGTCCTGATGGCGCTGGGCGTCAGCTTCATGCTGTGGTGAGCCTGCGGCGGCGCAGGAGCAGCACCGCTCCGGTGAGCAGGGCCGCCGCAGCGCCGGGCTCCGGGACCGGGTTCACCTGCGGAGACGGCGGGGGCTCGGGCTGCTCCGGCGCGCCCTGCTCGTCGAACCCGTCGAAGGGCGTGTCGAACCCGAGCGGCTCGCTTCCGCCGTCCACGTGCGGGAGCTTGATGTGCTCGGCGACCGGCCCGCCGAGCATGTACCCGAGGCGGACCCGCTCGTTGAGGTCCCGACTGCGGAAGTGGAAGACCACGTACCCGATCGGGTTCGCCGCCGCGACGATATTAGCTTCCACGAACCCGTCGTGGTCGCAGTCCAGCAACGCCTGTTCGAAGGTCAGGACCTGCTCGATGACCTCGACCTCCAGCTTGCTGGGGGTAACCATCTCGGCTAGCTCTTCGATGAACTCCGGGTCCGTCAACTCCTCCATGCTGCGTTCGGAAGCGATCATCCAGCGCCAGGCGTCGTCGATTTCGGGGAATTCGTCGGGCATCCCGGTCGGCGGGGCGGGGGGCTCGGAGTTCTCCGGGTTCGCGGGGGGCACCGGATCGGGCTCGTAGGCGGGCGGCTCGAGGGGATCAAGCGTATCGGCCTGGGCGGCGCCCGCTGCGAGCAGGCACGCCAGTGAGATCAGCAGGAGATGCTTCATGGTCCTTCACCTCTTGTATGCGCTACGGACGTCGGTTCATGCCCGTGCGGATGGGGGCTGTCCAAGGGGGACGCTACGATTCGCCCCGCCCCCGGGCGAACGCGAAGCGCAAAAAACAGGAGGATCCGCCGAATTGCGCCGGTCCGCAATCCGATACACCACTGTCGGGCGCCGCGCCGCCGATGTCCCGCCGGCCGGCGGATCAACATTCGTGTGTTTCCTGCCTGGCGGCAGGTTTGCCTTTCCGTAGTTCGTAGTGAGAGGTCCCCGGAGGGGGCGGGCGCCTCCGGGAGGTGGCTCATGCTTCGTCCGAGCGCCCTCCTCTCGACCCGCAGTGTGCTGGCGGCGGATGCCTCCGTCCCGGTCACTTCGTTGTTGAGGGATGTCCTCACCTCGTGCGGTGCGACGGTCCGCACCGCCAACACCGCCTCCGAAGCCCGGCGTCTGCTGCACCGGGAACGGTTCGATCTGATCCTCCTGGACCCGGTGATGGACGACGGGGACGGGTGGGACCTGCTCGCCGATCTGCTCGAACGCCCCCAACTGGAGCGGCGGACGCTGGTTCTCTCGGCAGACCGCTTCGACCCCGCGTGCACGGAACGCCTGCGCCGCAGCGGGCTGCGGGTGCTGTTCAAGCCCTTCGACCTCGACCGTCTGCGGGCCCTGTGCGCCCGGCTGATTGAGATCGAGCCCGACGCGGCGGCGACGTAGCCCCGGCCCCCTTGGCGCGGGCGGTGGGGGCGGCGTAGCATCCGGGCATGCGAACGCTTGCGGTCATCCTGCTTCCGCTGATGCTCTGCCCGGCCGGGGTGTGCGGGCCCGCGACCGCCCCGGCGTCGCGCCCGGCGCGCGAGTGGGGCGGGTCCAAGGCGGGATTGCAGGCTTCCGTGGCGTCCGTCGGCGCGGTCCGCGTCGGGGGCGAGTTGACGCTCAGCCTCCGCCTCCGCAACGCCGGGCGGACGCCGGTGGAACTGCCGAAAGCCCCCGCCGGTCTGCGGGCATGGGTGGTGCTGGTTTACGGGCGCGACCGGGCGTTCGTCTCCGCGCCGCTGGAGCTGACGGTCCGGTGTCTGCCCGCGACGCTCGGGAGGGACGAGCCGCTCGACCTCGGCCAGGCCGACGCCGCCGCCGTGGGCGCCTACCCGTACCGCATGCGCAAGACGCTCTACGAGGCGTACCTCAAGCCCGGCGAGCCGGCCGGGTTGCCCGAGCCGCCCGGGACGCTCCGCGAGCAGCTCGCCGCCGGCGAGGCCCGGGCGAAGGTGATGCTCTTTTTCGCCCGCGAGGAGGGCGGGAACCTGGCGCTGGCGTCCAACACCCTCGCGCTGGAGGTGCTGCCGCCGAAGCTCTCCTCGCTCAGCGCCGCCGAGCGGAAGACCTACGTCGCCGGGCTGCTGGCGAAGTTCGACCGGGACGCCTTCGGCGGCAAGGCGGCCCACGGCATCGCGGTGAAGATCGGCCGGGAGATCGTCCCCGACCTGATCGAGGCGGTAGAGGTCGCCAAGCGCCCCACCCACTCCCGCATGTGGCTGACCGCCGCCCTGGCCGACATCCCGAGCCCCAAGTCCGCCCGGGCGCTGGAGGCGCTGCTCGAGGACCGCCACGCCGGGGTCCGGCACGTGGCGGCGTACCACGGGCCGAAGCAACGCGCGAAATCGTTGGATGCGGCGATCATCGCCGCCGGGGCCCGCCCCGGGGACCCCGCGCTGACCGCCCGGGCGCTGACCGGCTTCCTGGTCCATCGCGGGCGGGCGCCGCAGAAGCTGCTCTCCGCGAGCGTCGAGTCCGACGACCCCCGCGTCCGTTCCGCCGTCGCCGCCGCCCTGAGCAAACAGGGCGGGCAGACCAACCTCCTGCGGCTCGTGAAGCGCCTGGAGGACGAGGACGAGCGCATCCGCGCCGCGGCCGCGGCGTCGCTCGGCGCCATCGGCAACCGCGACCGCCGCATCATCGCCGCCCTGCGCGAAGCGCGAAGAAAGGGCGGGAAGCTCGCGACCCGGCGCATCGACGAAGCGCTGAAGCAGTTGGGGGCAAAGTAGCCCTGCGACGCGGCGTAAGTCGGTCGCGAGGCACACGAGCAGGACGCCCCGCCGCGGGCGGGCGAGGCGGTCATGGCGGAGATTCGCCGCGCTGCCCGGACGACCGGGCCTGGGTGCGCGACAAATTCGTGGCATGGGCGTCTCGCCCGTGGGACGCATGGCCAAGACAGCCATGCCATGCCACAATACGGACGCGCGCCCGGGCCTCCCGGGCCCGTTTTCAGTTTGCCCCCTTTCGCTCGCCCCGGTACGCTAGCGGCGTCCGAGCGCATCCGAACAGAGGGAAAGCCATGGAACAGACGAAGATTCTGCTGGAAGAGCACGAGATTCCGCGGCAGTGGTATAATCTCGCCGCGGACCTCCCGCACGCGCCGTTGCCTCCGCTGGGTCCCGACGGTCAGCCCGTCAAGCCGGAGATGCTCGCCCCGGTGTTCCCGATGAACATCATCGAGCAGGAGGTCT
>CAYTQL010000258.1:0-2711 GCA_964439555.1 uncultured Planctomycetaceae bacterium
GTGGCCGTGCTGCACAGCGGGCTCACCGGCGCCGAGCGGGCGTGGTACTACCAGCAGACTCGCGACGGCCGGGCGTCGGTGGTCATCGGCCCGCGTTCCGCGGTCTTCGCGCCCACGCGGCAGCTCGGGCTTCTCGTGGTCGACGAGGAACACGAGTCCAGCTACAAGCAGGACACCGCCCCGCGTTATCACGGGCGGGACGTCGCAATCATGCGAGGCCGCCTGTGCGGCGCCCCGGTGCTGCTCGGCTCGGCCACGCCGTCGCTGGAGAGCCTGCACAACGTCCGACGCGGGCGCTATGAGTTGCTGCGCCTCCCGCGACGGGTGCGCGGGTTGCCGATGCCGAGGCTGCAGATCGTTCGCCTGCGCGACGAACTCAAACGCGGAAGGGTGGAACTGATCGGGCGGACCCTCACACAGCGCGTCGCCGCGGCGCTGGACCGGGAAGAGCAGGTCATCCTGCTGATGAACCGGCGGGGATACGCCTCGCACGTCTTCTGCCCGAGCTGCGACTGGAAGTTCTCCTGCGACAACTGCACGCGGTTGATGGTCTTTCACCAGGCGACGCAGATGGCGATCTGCCACTACTGCCAGCATCACGCCGCGCTGCCGGAGCGGTGTCCGGCCTGCCGGGGGAAGCTGCTGTACTTCGGGTACGGCGTGCAGCGAGTGGCCGATGAGCTGACGCGGAAATTCCCCATGGCGCGGACCGCGCGGGTGGACTCGGACACCATGACCTCGCCGAAACAGTTCCGCGAGGTCTTCGAGAAGATGCACGCCGGCGAACTGGACATGCTGCTGGGCACGCAGATGGTGGGCAAGGGGCTGGATTTCCCGCGCGTCTCGCTGGTGGGGGTGATCTCGGCGGACACGTCGCTGGCGATTCCCGACTTCCGGGCCGCCGAGCGGACCTTCCAGCTCGTGGTCCAGGTCGCCGGACGCGCCGGGCGCGCGGACCGTCCGGGAGAGGTCATCGTCCAGACGCTCCACGAGGACGAGCCGGCGATCGTCTTCGCGGCGGGACACGACTTCGCCCGCTTCGCCGAGTACGAGCTGCCGTCCCGCGAGCAGACGCAGCTCCCCCCGTTTACCCGGATGGTGCGGCTTCTGACGCGTCACGAGAAGGTCGACCGCGCCCGCGACGGTGCCCACGAGCTCACCGCCGCCCTGCGCCGCGTCCTGCCCGACGAAGTGCAGATCATCGGGCCGATGGAAGCGCCGATCTTCCGGCTCCGGAAACAGTTCCGCTTCCACGTCCTGCTGACCTGCCCCACGGCGGGTCGCATCCAGCAGGCGCTGGGGGGACGGATGGGCGCCCTGTGCAAGGAGAACCCTGCGGAAATCGTCGCCGATGCCGACCCGCTCTACCTTGCCTGACGACTGCCTGGGGGAAACGCCCTACAGCCTTCTGGGGACGTCTCCGTAATCTATCGTTAATATTTGATATATCCGGGCGATTTCGCCCGGGCGCCCTTGACGAATCCCCGAAGTGCGGTAGACTCGTAGCGTCGATTCCGAGGATCGACACGGAAGCCAGAGGAGAGAAGCGAGGGTTTCGGGCAGCTCGGTTCGGATGGGGTTTCTCGCGGTGTCTCCGGTTTCGCTCGGGAGGAGGGGTTCTCCGCTTGTGCCGGTCCCAGGACGGGACGCACGCTCTTCGGCACGACTCGGCCAAAGCAGTACCAGCAGTACGGCGCGAAGAGCTCGCGCGAGGGACTTCTGGTGGGACCGTGTCGGCGCGGCAGCGGTGTGAGCCTCACCGCGAGAACGCCTGCCGACCAAGCTGAAGGAGAGAGGGAATGTCGAGGGAATGCACGGGCGCGTTGTGCGCCCTGATCGTGGGTCTTGCGGCCTGCGGGGCGCAAGCGGGGATTCTGGCCGGCGACCCGGACGCGATGAGCGGCTGGGCGGGTTCAGTCAAGGACATCTACTCACACACGAGCGAGACCTTCGCCGTGGAACTGGACTACGCCGTCTTCGCCCCGGGCGACTACGGCGCCGGCGACCCCAGCGGTGGAGAAGACTACGTTTACGCTTACCAGGCGTACAACCTCAGCGAGAGCAACGTGGCCGTCTCCTCGCTGTCGGTCGGGACCGCCCCCGGGGCGATCATCAACTCGGCCGGGAAGGACAGCACCTCGACGCACGGCAAGTCCGGCGGAAAGGACCCGGTCTTCTATCAGCACGACCCGGACGCCGCCTCGACCACGTGGTCGTTCAGCGGGACGGGCTTCGTCAAGGACACCTGGAGCAGCGTGCTGCTGGTCACCAGTCCGATGGGCCCGACGCTGGACGAAGCCTCGGTCATCGACGGGGGCAACTCGCTGAACTTCGACGACGTTCCCACGCCGCTGCCCGAGCCCGCGTCGATGACGCTGCTGGCGCTCGGGGCGGTCGCCGTTGTGACCCGCCGCCGGAGGGCGTAGGGAATGACTGCGATCAATCCCACCGAGAGGTTGGGGGGGATTATCGGCGAGTCGACGCGCATTCGGGAAGCCATCGGACTGTGCGACGCGGTCGCCGGAACCGACTGCTGCGTGTTGATCGAGGGCGAAAGCGGGACGCGCAAGGAACTCTTCGCCCGACGCCTGCACCAGCAGAGCGGACGCCGGGAGGCGCCGTTCGTCCCGGTCAATTGCGCCGGCGTCACCGAGAGCCTGTTCGAATCGCAGTTCTTCGGGCACGTCAAGGGCGCCTTCACCGGCGCCGAG
>CAYTQL010000258.1:2721-4655 GCA_964439555.1 uncultured Planctomycetaceae bacterium
GGGCGGACGAGGGCGCCCCGAAGGATCTGCGCCGCGCCGAGCGCGAGATGCTCGGGCTCGTCCGCAGCGCCGGCGGCGGAACGCTGTTCATGGACGAGATCGGCGAGGTGCCCGCGGGCATCCAGCCGAAGCTGCTCCGCGTCCTCCAGGAGAGCGAGGTGCTCCCCGTGGGGGTAACCCAGCCGGTTCCGGTGGACACCCGCTTCATCGCGGCCACCAACCGCAGCCTGCGGGACGCGGTCTCCGACGGCGAGTTCCGCGAGGATCTCTACTACCGGTTGAACGTGGTGCGCCTGGAGATTCCGCCGCTCCGCGACCGGCGGGAGGACATCCCGCTGCTGCTGGAGCATTTCACCGGACGCTTCGCCAAGCGCTACGAGCGCGAGCGCCCGGAACTGCCCGACGAGGTCCTCGATCGGCTGATGCGCTACCACTGGCCGGGAAACGTGCGACAGTTGATCAACTGGGTCCAGCGGCTCTGCGTGACCGGTCTGCCGCCCGAGGCGCTGCTGCGGATGCTTCTCTCCGAGTCGCCCGACACGGACGAAGCGGAGGCGGAAGAGAAGATCCTCACCCTCCAGGAGGCTGAGCGGCGGGCGATCGCCCGCGCGATGGCCCACAGCGGGCAGAACCAGAAGGACGCGGCCGAGCTGCTCCAGATCCACCGCAGCACGCTCGCGCGCAAGCTCAAGGAGTACCAGGTCGCCTGAGCGGCCTTGATCGCCGCCCTTCGGGGCGGGCATGCAGCATTCTGCACGCGGCCGGGTCGCAACCTGCGACTCGGCCGCGTTCTTGCGCCCAGGGGCTCTGCGACGGGCACGTCTCCTAAACTACTTCATATCAGTGCTTTACAGCCTAAGCCGTCTCGCGTTCGGCTTCTGGCACAGCGATTGCAAGTTCAAGGGTGACGACGGGGTCAGGTAGGCCTCGCGACTGGAACGGACTCAAACGGATCGAGCGATGGTTCTATACAACTCCATCACACGCGAAGTTCTCCTGCTGCACCCGGGCCCGTCGCTGCTCGGACAGGTCGCCGAGTGGGCTCGGCATTGCGAGAAACTCTCGGTCCGGGTCAGCGACGCGACCGGGCTTCGGGCTCTTGAATCGGCCCTGGCCGGGAGCGACCTGGCGGTCGTCGACGCCGCGGAGGACCCGCAGCGGGCGATGGACTCTCTCCAGCTTTGCCTCGCGGAGCTGGACCCCCGTTCGGTCGCGGTCTACACGGAGCGGACCGACCCGGCGCTGGAGATCTTCACGAGGGTACGCGGGTCGGCCCTGCTGCTCGGGCCGATGGAATCGGATGAGTGGGACGCTTTTTTTCGGGGTCTAGCGGGCCGTGATCCGCAGCCGCGACTGCGACTGCGGGCCTGAGCCCGCGCCAGAGAAGGACGGGGAGCACCATGCAAAGCCTCATGAAACGAATGACCGGGGCGGAACTGCTGCTGATGCGGATTCTCGAAATCGGCGCCGTTGAGGACGTCGAGGCGGAATTGGACCGCCGGGCCCGTTGCCCGGGACTCCAGGATCCGGTCCCGACGATGCGGAACGAGCGAACCTCTGACGCGGCGGATTCCGCCGCGTGAGGAAGAACCCATGACCTCCTTTTCTCCTGACATGGCAGGCTTCCGGGGTGCGGGGCCCTCCCTCCCCGCACCCCCGGCGGCAGGCGGTCGGGAGAATCACGAGACGGATGCAACGATGACCTCCCTTTCTCCTGATATGGCAGGCACTCGGGGTGCGGGGCTTCTCCTCCCCCGCACCCCGCGCGCCGAAGCGGTGTCGAAAGGGACGATTCACGGCAGACCTCCGCGGAGATTTCCCCTCCGCGGGCGCAGCACCTGCCCGGCTCACCGGCCGTCACCCTGGACCGTTGCGGCAGAGATCAGCGCCTGCCCGTCCCCCGCGGACGCCCACGCCGGCCGTGCCGCCGCCGG
>CAYTQL010000259.1:0-4653 GCA_964439555.1 uncultured Planctomycetaceae bacterium
CGAGTTGGCCGACGTTCCGCTCTCCAGCGTGGACACGGCCGGCGAGGACGTGGGCTCCCGGGCCGCCGAGCTGCTCACCGCGATGATCGACGGGGTTCAGACGCCGGAAAGCTCGATCCTCATTCCGCCCCTGCGCCTGGTCACGCGGGAGTCCACAGCCACCAGAGCCGTCAAAGACCCCCTGCTGGAGCGGGCGCTCTGCCACATCCGCGAGCACGCCTGCGACCCGATCGACGTCAACGACGTGGTGGAGATCACCGGCATCCCCCGCCGTACGCTCGAACGCCAGATGCGCTCGCAACTGGGGCACTCGCCCCATCAGGAGATCCGCCGCGTGCAGTTCGCCCGGGCCGAGCAGCTTCTCGCCCAGACCCGCCTGCTCACGCGCGAAGTGAGCCGACGGTGCGGCTTTGGCGACGTGCGAAGTTTCCTGCGAGCCTTCGGCAAAGAGTTCGGCTGCACGCCCACGGAGTTCCGCGAACGCAGCGGCTGAGGCAGGGTTATTCGGCCAACACGTCGCGGAGCGTCTCGCCCAAGCCCGCCGGCCGCGGTGAAACACAGCCCCAACAGCCCGTTGAAAAAGTCCGCTTGACAGGCCTACTTCCGGATGCTGCTGATCGGCTACTTCGAGGGGCTGGACTCGGAGCGCGGCATCGCGTGGCGGTGCGCCGACCGTTTGGCCCTGCGGACCTTCCTGGGCTACGCGCTGACCGAGTCCACGCCGGATCATTCCAGCCTGTCGGTCATCCGCAACCGCATCGACGTCGAGACCCATCAAGAGGTCTTCGCGTGGGTCCTGGCCGCCCTGGGCGAGGGCAAGCTGCTCAAGGGCAAGACCCTCGGCATCGACGCGACGACGCTGGAGGCCAACATGGCCATGCGGTCGATCGTCCGCAAGGACACTGGCGAGAGCTACGAGCAGTTCCTCCCCGGCCTGGCCAAGGCCAGCGGAATCGAGACGCCGACGCGGGAGCATCCTACTCGCGTGGGCGAAAGTGGAGGCGGAGAAGGTTGAGGGCGCGTTCGAAATCGCAGCGGGGACCGTCCGCGTCGAGCGTGAGTTGCTGGTGGTCGGTGGCCAGGCTGACCTTGGCGGCCCCGTCCTGGGTCCGCACCGCCAGGCGGTGGTCGTCGCCGAAGTCGATCTCGATGCTGCGAATCTTCTCGGTGCTCTGACCGGCGTAGCTGATCCGGCAATCGTGGATGCCCAAACTCATCGGCTGCTCCCTGTCTGTTCCCGTCAGTGCTGTGCGGTCCGTCGCCAAGCGTGCCTCCCTGCGCCCGTTGCGCCGGCGGGTCAAAAAACCGCGCCGGGGCTCCCCACCCCCAAGGAGCCCCGGCCGTTCGTCCCCACCCCGCTACAAAGCCATTCTTGTACGAGGGTATGACAGAAACGGTCATAGCCCTTTGCCAGTTAGGGACTTGCGCGGGTGTGACAACCTCTTGTCAGACCCACAATCAGTGGGCGAAGCTCTCGGCGGGATCACCAGCTATTGGGGCAGACGGCCGATACGAAAAAAACCGCAGGATTCCAGCCCGATCGTCAAACGCCACGACCAAGCCCGCGAACCTCCGGCGGAGCCCGCAGTCGCCCAAGCGCCGCGACTTTGCGCGTGACGCGTCATGTACGTGTCGCCTGCCCCGGCGTTGCATTCCCTCCGTATTCGCCTAGAATCGCTGTATCGAACAGGGTGCGAAGGGGTTGCGATGACCCACTGCACCAATCTGAGTTTCCAACGGCCGGAGTGATCGATGCCCCGCGGTGAATCGCTATACCGGCAGTGGCAGTTGCTCAAGACGCTGCAGGCCAATCATTTCGGGCTCTCGGCGGACGAGCTGGCCGGGCGGTTGGAGGTCTCCAAGCGGACGGTCCTGCGGGACCTCAGCGTCCTCCAGAACGTCTTCCCCATCGAGTTCGAGCAGCGCGACTTCAGGCGGAAGTTCTGGCGGCTGCCCAACCGCTTCATCGAATCCGAGCAGCTCCAGCTTACCGTCACCGAGATGCTCAGCCTCTACCTCTCCCAGCAGTTGCTCGCCCCCCTGGCCGGCACGCCCTTCGGCGACGGGCTCGCCCGTGCGCTGGCCAAGATCAAGGCCGTCCTGCCCCGCCGGGCCCTGAGCTACTTCGAGGACCTTGACGAGGGCTTCCTGATCAAGACCTTCGGTCGGCACGATTATTCCGGCCAGCATAAGCAGATCGCGATCCTCAAAGACGCCATTCTCCACCGCCGGACGGTGCAGATCACCTACCACTCCGCCAGCCAGGACCGCGAGCTCCGCACGGAGCTGAACCCCTACGGCATGGTCCTGCTGAACGCCGCGCTGTACTGCATCGGCTGGCTGGGGGCCTACGGGGAGGTGCGGACGCTGAAGGTCAGCCGCCTCCGGGAAATCCAGGCGACCAACCGCGAGTTCGAGAAGCCGGGGACTTTTTCACTGCGGGCCCATACCCGCGGGGCCTTCGGCGTCTTCGGGCCGGGGCGGTTCGAGACGGTCCACGCCCGCTTCACCGGCTGGGCGGCCACGAACGTCCGTGAGAACGAGTGGCACCGCAGCCAGAAGATCGTCACCGACGACGGCGCGGTCCTCACGGCCGAGTGGGAACTCTCCAGCACCGTCGAATTCAAGCGATGGCTCCTCGGCTTCGGCCGCCACGCCACGGTGCTCAAACCCGAACGCCTCGCCCGGGAGATCGCCGAAGAATTCGCGGTCGCCGAGCGCAACTACCACCAGGCACACGGGGCAGAGTATGACGACTGACGCGACCATCGACGTCTACTTCGCGGACGACCACGTAAGCGTTCGGGAGGCGTAGTGTGGCCCACCCCGTAATCAGCGCATGCGAAACCCATAATGCTAAACCATGCACGGGGAAATGAAGAAAGGCCGTCAGAGACTCGGGGTTAGCGGTCGGGGGCGGCGGATCCCCCGGTGCGGGCAAAACGAAAATTGACACCCCTGCGCCGATCTCTATAATGGCTGGACTTCGAAAGTTCAGACGGAGTTTGACTGCCATGCCGAAGATGAAGAGCAAGAAGTCGGTCGTCAAGCGGATCAAGGTGACCGCCCGGGGCAAGCTGATGCGGATGCATCCGGGCTCGGGCCACCTCAAGTCCCGTAAGTCGCCCAAGCGCCTGCGCAACATGCGCAAGAACGTTCCGCTGACCGGCGGCTTCAAGAAGCAGGCCCAGCGTCTGCTCGGACGGTAGACGAAGGAAACCACCCCCAGGCCGCGATGGGAGCCCACATGGGGCGAGTCCCCCCCGGGGACCGGAACGGTCCGCCTGACGGACGTCCATCGGCCAAGCAAGGAGTCGATTCATGCCACGCGTACGCAACGGCGCCGCCCGGCGGCGCAAGCACAAGCGAGCCCTCCGCAAGGCGAAGGGCTACCACGGAACCGGGTCCCGCCGGTACCGCCAGGCCAAGCAGACCACCTACCGCGCCGGCGTCTTCGCGACGCGCGACCGCCGTCGGCGCAAGCGTGAGTTCCGGCGTCTGTGGATCACCCGCATCTCGGCGGCCTGCAAGCAGCGGGGCCTGAGCTACTCCCGCTTCATGTACGGGCTCTACGAGTCGGACGTGGACCTCAACCGCAAGATGCTCGCGGACATCGCCGTGAACGACCCGGCCGCGTTCGACGCCGTCGTGGAGATCGCCCAGGCCAAGGCCGACGAACTCGACGCCGCGAACGCCAACGCCTGAAACCCAGGTCCAGGGGTCGCCCATGCCGTCGCTTGATGAGCTCACCGCCCTCCAGGAACGGGCTTCGCGTGAGATCGCCGAAGTCGAGACCCCCGATGCGCTCGAAGAATGGCGCATCCGCTACCTCGGCTCGAAGGGCGCCGTCAAGGCGGCCATGACCGGGCTGAAGGAAGTCCCCAAGAAGGACAAGCCCGCCTACGGCAAGACCGCCAACGCCCTGAAGAACACCCTCCAGGAGCTCTACGCCCAGCGGAAGGAGCAGCTCGGGGCGGACCGGGGCGCCGGCAAGGGCCCACAGCTCGACGTCACCCTCCCCGGCGCCAAGCCGCGAATCGGGCACCGGCACATCCTCTCCCAGACCATCGACGAAATCTGCGAAATCTTCGCCCGCCTGGGCTTCACCGTCGCCTACGGGCCGGAGGTCGAGGACGAGCGGCACAACTTCGACGCGCTGAACATACCCGACTGGCACCCCGCGCGGGACCCGTTGGACAACTTCTACATCGACGGCGACGAGAGCCTCATGCTCCGCTCGCAGACCTCCACGGTCCAGATTCGCTACATGGAGAATCACGAGCCGCCGGTGCGGATCGTCTCCCCCGGGCGGGTCTACCGACCGGACACCGTCGACGCGACGCACTACTTCATGTTCCACCAGCTCGAGGGGCTCTACGTGGACGAGGGCGTCTCGATGGTGGACCTCAAGACCACCGTCGACCTGTTCTGCAAGACCTACTTCGGCGCCGAAGTGGCTACGCGGTTCCGCCCGAGCTTCTTCCCGTTCACCGAGCCCTCGGCCGAAATCGACCTGGAGTTCCACCGCCCGGACGGGACGAGCTACTGGGTGGAGCTCGGCGGCTGCGGGATGGTGGACCCGAACGTCCTCCGGGACGTCGGGTACGACCCCGAGAGGTACACCGGCTGGGCGTTCGGCATGGGCATCGAGCG
>CAYTQL010000260.1:0-4647 GCA_964439555.1 uncultured Planctomycetaceae bacterium
CGGACTCAGCACCATTTACCCGCCGGAGAACCGCAAGCTCTTCGAGCAGATCGTCGAGTCCGGGCAAGGCGCCCTGGTCAGCGAGTTGCCGATGCGCACCGCGGTGATGAGCGGGAACTTCCCGCTGCGGAACCGGATCATCTCGGGGTTGTCGCGCGGTGTGCTGGTGGTCGAGGCGGCGCTGCGCAGCGGGGCGCGGATCACGGCGGATGCCGCCATCGAGCAGAACCGGGAGGTCTTCGCGATCCCCGGGGCGGTCGATTCGCCCTCCAGCCAAGGGACCAACGAGCTGATCCGAACCCACAAGGCCGCCCTGGTCCAGACCCTCGATGACGTGCTCGAGACCCTCGGCGAGCTCGGCGAGAAGATGACCCCCGCGCCCGAGGAACTCGCCCCGCCGACGCCGAAGGTCGAGGGCGTCGAGGCGAAGCTCGTCGAGGCGCTCCGCGAGCGGTCGCGCAGCCTGGACGAACTGGTCCGCGAGACGGGCCTGGGCACCGGCCGGGCCGCCGCGGCCCTGACGATGCTCACCGTCAAGGGCCTCGTCCGACGCGCCCCCGGGAACCTGTTCGCCCTGAAACGCCAGGGACCGGCGGTCCGTCGCGACGTCCGCGGTGAACCGCCGGAAAAAAGAAGCCGGCCGGACGCGTTGTAAGCCGAGTTCTGTTCCGGCGCGGGGCGCCGGTGAAGGCCATTTATCTCGACCCGCCGTTGCCGGCGGGCTCTTCCCCGGGCGGGGGAAAGCGGCCTACCCGCGATCGCGCGGGCCCGGACCGGGCCTCTGGATCGCTGCTTGGCCTTGCACCCGGTGGGGTTTTCCCTGCCGGACGGCTCACGCCGTCCGCGGTGCGCTCTTACCGCACCGTTTCACCCTTACCGGTCCCGCTTTGACGGGGGCTCGGGACCGGCGGTCTGGTTTCTGTGGCACTGTCCCGCCGCCGCCCCTCGCGAGGCGGCGGGGTGGGCGTTACCCACCACCGTGGTCCGGCGGTGCTCGGACTTTCCTCCCCGCGTCGCTGGGACGCGGAGCGGCCTTCCACGCGTCCGGCCGATTCCACGAGTATATACGATTCGCACCCTTCGGAGGGTCCGGTAAGGCGATTTACTGCAGAGAACGCGAAGCCCTCGAACGACGGTCATCCGGTCACGACATGCCCCGCCTCCCACGCGATTCCGGCGCCTACTTGTGCCACGGGCGGGGACGCGTAGAATACGGGGCGACTTGAGGCGCACGACCTGACCGGTCGTCGACCGGGCCGCGGACCGAGCCCGTCGACGCCGCGAGCGGGCGAACGCACGCCCGACGGTCGAGCGTCGATGCATCCCACAGACAAGGAGAACCCATGGCCGAATACTTCGAAGGCATCGACACGATCCGCTACGAGGGTCCGGACTCGAAGAACCCCCTGAGCTTCAAGCACTACAACCCCGACGAGCAGGTCGAGGGCAAGACCCTGCGCGAACACCTGCGGTTCGCGGTCGCCTACTGGCACAGCTTCTGCAACGGCGGGGACGATCCGTTCGGCTCGGCCACGCGACAGATGCCCTGGGAAACCGACGACCCGATGCAGACCGCCCGCAACAAGGTGGACGCCTGTTTCGAGTTCTGCACCAAACTCGGCGTGGACTACTACTGCTTCCACGACCGGGATGTGGCGCCGGAAGGCGAGGACTTCGCCGAAAGCTGCCGCAACTTCCAGGCGATCGTCGAACTGCTCAAGAGCAAGCAGGACGAGACGGGCATCACGCCCCTGTGGGGCACGGCGTGCCTGTTCACCCACCCGCGGTTCATGCACGGGGCCTCGACAAGCTGCAACGCCGAGGTCTTCGCCTACGCCGCGGCGCAGGTCGGCAAGGCCATCGAGGCCACCAAGAACCTCGGCGGGCAAGGCTATGTCTTCTGGGGCGGGCGCGAGGGCTACAAGAGCCTGCTCAACACCGACATGAAGCGCGAGCTCGACCACCTCGCGAAGTTCCTCCACATGGCCGTGGAGTTCAAGAAGCAGATCGGCTTCGAGGGGCAGTTCTACATCGAGCCGAAGCCCAAGGAGCCGACGAAGCACCAGTACGACTTCGACGCCGCCACGGTGATCGGCTTCCTGAAGACCTACGGGCTCGATCAGGACTTCAAGCTCAACATCGAGAACAACCACGCCACGCTCGCGGCGCACACCTTCCAGCACGAGCTGGAGGTCGCGGCGATCAACGGCATGCTCGGCTCGGTCGACGCCAACCGCGGCGACCTGCTGCTCGGGTGGGACACCGACCAGTTCCCCACCGACATCTACGACTGCACCTACGCGATGCTGAGCATCCTCCGGGCCGGCGGGCTGACCCCCGGCGGACTGAACTTCGACGCCCACGTCGCACGCGAGTCGGTCGAGCCGGTGGACCTCTTCCACGCCCACGTCGGCGCCATGGACGCCTTCGCCCGCGGGCTGAAGATCGCCGCGGCGATCCGCGCCGACGGCGTGCTCAGCGATTTTCTCCAGCAGCGATACGCCTCGTGGGACAACGGCATCGGCGCGAAAATCGAGTCCGGCGAGGTCGGCATGGAGGAGCTCATGGAGTTCATGATGGAGAAGGGCAACCCCGCCGCCAATGCCTCCGGCCGGGTGGAGATGCTCGAAAATATCGTCAACGAGTACCTCTGACTCGTTGCCTCGTTGACTGCCCCGGCCGGACGGCGGCGTGACGCCTCGGCGGGCGCCGGGCGAACGCCTGCCCGAGCGAGGCGGCGACTTCAGACGTCGCGAAGGGGCGGCAACGCCGACGAACGGGTCCGCATCGCCCGCGAAGCCTTCACGACCGCCGGCGTTCGATTGCTGCACGCCCGATGCCCATGGCGTGCGCGGAGCGGCGAGCCCTATAATCCGCGGCATGGCAAGTTGCGACGAACAGTTCATGGCCCGGGCGCTGGCGCTGGCGGCGCGGGGGCGCGGGTCGGTCGAGCCGAACCCGATGGTCGGATGCGTGATTGTCCGGGAGGGGGAGGTGCTCGGCGAAGGCTGGCACCGACGCCTCGGCGGGCCCCACGCCGAACGCGAGGCGATCGCCGCGGCCGAACGGGCCCGGGCGGACGTCCGCGGGGCCACCATGTACGTTACGCTTGAGCCCTGCTGCCACCACGGGCGGACCCCGCCGTGCACGGAAGCGGTCCTCGCTGCGGGCATCGGGCGGGTGGTCGTCGCGATGGTCGACCCGGACGAGAAGGTCGCCGGGAGGGGGCTGCGTCGCCTGACCGACGCGGGCGTGGAAGTGAGCCTCGGCATTCGGGAGTCGCAGGTTCGCGAACTGCTCGCCCCGTACGTCAAGCTCCGCACGCACCAGCGTCCGTGGGTCATCTGCAAGTGGGCCCAGACCGCCGACGGGCACCTCGCGCTGCCGCCGGGCGGCGAGCGGTGGATCACCGGGGAAACGGCCCGCGAGCACGTGCACCGTCTGCGCGCCGTCTGCCAGGGCATCCTCGTGGGCGTGGAAACGGTGCGGGCGGACGATCCGTTGCTGACCAACCGCAGCGGCGTCGGGACGCAGCCGGTCCGCGTGGTTCTCGATTCGCACCTGCGCATCCCGCCGGAGGCCCAATTGCTCCGCACGGCCGGGGAATCGCCCGTGTGCATCGCGGCCGTGGACGGCGCAGCGGGGGTGGGGGCGATCCGCGCCGCCGGAGCGGAGGTCCTGGAACTGCCCCCCTCCGATGGGCGGGTCAGCCTTCACGCCCTGCTCGATGAGCTCGGACGCCGCGAGTGGACCTATCTGCTCGTCGAAGGCGGAGCGGCCGTGCACCGCAGCTTCCTCGACGCCGGACTCGCGGACGAGGTGCTCGCCTACGTGTCCAACCGGACGGTGGGGCGGACGGCGCAGGAACTGCCCCGGTTGGACCTCGAGCAGCTCGCCGCCTCGCCGGGCGTCCGGGAGGACCCGCCGCTGCGCATCGGAGCCGACACCCTCCGCCGCCTGCGGCTGTGAGCTTTGCGGAGCCCGCTCGATCTCCTATAGTGGGAAGCGAGAGAAGGCCCACCCCTTGGCGAGATGAGAACCATGAAACGACGGCGAATCGTGGTCGCGGCGTTGGTCTGCGGGATCGGGCTGGCGAATGCCTGCCTGATGGCCGCGGACGGAGAGAAAGCTGCTGCGAAGTCGCCGCCTGCCGCGGAGAATGCGAGCGACCCGGCAACGCAATCGGTTAAGGGCCGGCGGGACCGGGAGAACATCAAGAAGCTCCTGAACTACTTCCTGGAGCTCTACGGGAAGCACCTCCAGAGCCCCGACTGGGCCGCCCGCGCCATGACCTGCATCCACCTCTCCCGCATCGACGATCCGCGGTCTCCAGCCGGCCGAGACGTTCACGCCCTACGCCGGGCGCAGCGAGTTGGTCGCCGCGCCGCTGACGCTGGACAACCCGCGCGACCGGGCCTGGTCGACCGACCTGGAGCTCGCCAAGCTCCACGTGAACATGCGGGATGTGGTCTTCGTGGTCGACGCCGCCGGATCGATGGGCAAGGTGCTCAAGTGGCTCAAGGAGTGGGCTGGTCCGACCGTGCGGCCAAGAAGGGCAGGGGCCCGAAGTGGCGCAGAACGCACAGCAACCTCGTGGTCAACGAGGTGCTCAAGGGCATGGTCGCCAAGGAGTTCGACAACCGCGTG
>CAYTQL010000261.1:0-4635 GCA_964439555.1 uncultured Planctomycetaceae bacterium
CGCGGATGGGGCACGGATCGAAGATGATCGTCACCGGCGACACCTCGCAGATCGACCTGGAGGCGCCGTCCCAAAGCGGGTTGGTCGACGCGATGCGGCGGCTTTCGGGCATCAAGGGCCTGGCGGTGGTCCACCTGGACCGGGCGGACATCGTCCGCCACCGCCTGGTGCAGAACATCGTTCAGGCGTACGCCGGTGAGGACCGCGCCGGATCGCCCCCGCCGGCCGAGGACTGAGCAAGCCATGGGCCCCTTCGCGAAGAAAAAGAAGACGCCCCGCCAGCGCCGCGTGGACACGCAGAAGCGCGCCGCCCGCGAGCCGATGAGCTGGTGGCGGCGATTCGCCGCGGCCGGGGGGGGCCGCGGGCTGCTGCTGGCGCTGGGGTTCTACCTCTGCGCCCTGTTGATGGATGTCTGGCCGGCGAACCCGTTCCTGTACCGCCAGGGGCAGTACATCCCGCGGGACGTGCACGCCCGGGTGGGCTTCGAGGTTCCCTCGGCCAAGAAGACCGAGGAAGCCAAGCTGGAGGCCCGCCGGACGGCGCCGCCGGTGTTCGTGATCAACGAGGGGCTGCTCAACCGCATCGTCGAGGACCTCCGCGCCCTGCCGCGGCGCATCGCCCCGGCGAGCACCCAGCCCAGCACCCGCCCGGCGAAGGTGGATACGGCGCTGAAGGAGCAGTTCAACCTCTCGGCCGAGGACCTGCCCGCCTGGCGCGAGCTGCACAAACCCGAGAAGCGCGCCCAGTACGAGCAGTTGATCGCGCAGCTCCGCCGCCGGCTCGCCCGGACGCTGCTGGTCCGGGTCACCGAGTCCCGGCGGAAGCGTTTCGGCGGCGAGGTCATCGTTCAGGGCCCGCAAGGTCGGGCCGCCCACGCCATCGACGAGCTGATCCCGCTGGATCGCCGCGAGCGGGTCCGCCAGGTGATCGACGGGATGGTCGAGTGGTTCGCCCCCGCCCGGCGGAAGAACGTGCGGGCGTACCTGCTGCGGACCTTCTCCAACGGGCAGGCGGTCTACGAGTTCGACCTCACCGCCACCCGCCGCGAGCAGGACGCCCGCGTCCGCGCGATCGAGGCGGCCCCCCCGGCCGACGCCTTCGTTCGCGGCGACCCGGTCGTGGTCCGCGCCGAGGGCGAGGACGCCGAGAAGGGGCTGACCCCCACGCAACTGGAACTGCTCCGCGCCGAGCACGCCGCCTTCGTCGCCCACCGCCAGGCCGAGGCGCCGTGGAGGTTCTGGGCGCGCGTGGCCGGGCGCGGCGTGGTGGTGCTGCTGGTCGTCGCCGCCCTGTGCCTCTACGCGGGACGCTACCACGACTGGGTGGTCCGCAGCTTCCGCCGCGGGGTGGCGGTCGCCGCCGTGATGGTGCTCATGCTGGCGGTGAGCAAGCTGATGATCCAGGGCTTCGAGTGGAACCCCTACGCCGCGCTGGGCCCGGTGATCTTCGGGGCGGTGGTGCTGACGATCGCCCACGAACAGCGGTTCGCCCTCGCGGCCGGGACGGCGCTGGCGACGCTGGTGGTGCTCCAGATCCGCGCCGACCTGCTGCTGATGATTGTGATGCTCGCCGGACTGGCGACCACGGTTTTCCAGCTCAACGAGGTCCGCACCCGCACCAAGCTCATCCGCGTTACGGCGGTCGCCGCGGCGGTGTCCTTCGCGGCCGTCTGGTCCGAGGGCCTGGCCGTCTCCTGGCCGTGGGAGTTCGTGCTGCGCAACGGGCTGTACGCCGCCGGGGCGGCGGTGCTGGCGGGGTTCGTCTCGCAGGGATCGCTGCCGCTGGTGGAGAAGGTCTTCGGCGTGGCGACGAGCCTGACGCTGCTGGAGTGGTGCGACGCCTCGCGTCCGTTGCTCAAGCGCCTGGCGATGCTCGCCCCGGGAACCTACAACCACTCGCTCCAACTCGGGGCGATGTGCGAATCCGCCGCCGACGCGATCGGCGCCCGCGGGCTGCTGGCGCGGGTCGGGGCGTACTACCACGACATCGGGAAGACGAACAAGCCGGACTACTTCATCGAGAACCAGGGCGCCGCCTCCAAGCACGAGAAGCTCTCCCCGGCGATGAGCCTGCTGGTGATCATCGGGCACGTGAAGGACGGGCTGGAGATGGCCCGGGAATACGGACTGCCCGAGGAACTGCACGAGTTCATCGCCACCCACCACGGGACCACGCTGGTCCAGTACTTCTACCAGCAGGCGGCCGAGCAGTCCCGCCAGGGCGCCCAGCGCGAGCCGGAGGAGGTCGAGTTCCGCTACCCGGGACCCCGCCCGCGGTCGAAGGAGGCGGCGATTCTCATGCTCGCGGACGTCTCGGAATCCTCCGTCCGCGCCATGCCCGAGCCCACGCCGGGGCGCATCGAAACGCAGGTGCACACGATGGTCAACCGCCGGTTGATGGACGGGCAGCTCGACGAGTGCGAGCTGACGCTCAAGGAGGTCCAGCAGATCGAGCGGTCGTTGGTCAAGAGCCTCTGCGGCATTTACCACGCCCGCATCGCCTACCCCTCCGCCCCGGGCGAGAAACCCGCCGCCAGCGAGACCCCGGGCAGGGAAGGCGAACCGAAGCCGCCCGAGTCCGAACAGGCCCCCGCCGGCGAGACGTCCGAGAAAGCCGAGCAGCGCCGCTGAGGCCCGAAGCCGCCTCTGCGGTTCCGGGGATCAGGGGTTTGGGTTCGTCATTGCACACTCTCGCTGCGAGGGTTGCGCTGCGCTATTCCATGTGCCGCGGAATGTCCGGCGGCGGCTGGTCATGCGGCGGGCCGCCGATGGCTTCCTTGCCTTCCTCGGTGTTGCGGTAGATGCGCGTGGTGGGGTAGGCGAAGTCGATCGTCCGGTGGGGAATGATCGCCCGCAGGACGTTTTCGCTGATCCGGTGCGTGGTCGCGCGGCGCTGGCGGACGGGGGAGAGATACCGCAGCGTCAGGCGGACGCCGTGGTTGTCGATGTCGGTGTAGACGATCGGGCGGAGCTGCGAGTAGCGGATCACGTAGCGCGACTGCATCTGCTCGATCTGCCGCTTGACCTCCGATTCGATCTTGTCCGCCTCGACCTCGGCCTTTTCGAGCATCATCTCCTTGGCGGCGCCCCAGTCGCTCTCGAAGGTCACCACGATGCTGAACTCGTTCCAGACGAAGGGGAAGCCCTTGGAATAGTTGAAGATCCCGTGGCGGATGATCTGGCTGTTGGGGATGATCAGCATCCGCCCGGTGCTCTGGTCCGCCCGGACCCAGTTGCCCACCTCCAGCATGGACGTCTGTATCGCGCTGATGCCGATCACGTCGCCGATCTTCCCGTTGATCTCGATCCGGTCGCCGATGCCGAACGGGCGGTGCACGATCAGCACCAGCCAGCCGACGATGCTCAGCAGCGTCTCCTGGAGCGACAGCGCCAGCCCCGCCCCGACGATGCCCAGGAAGATGCCGAAGTCGCTGACCCGGCTGACCCAGACGAAGATCGCCGCGATCACGAAGACTCCCACGCCGATCCACGCGGTGGTCACGCGGATGCGGTAGCGGGTCTCCACGTCCACGCCCTGGCGGATCAGCCCGTGCTGGGTGGTCTTGGTGAGCAGGTAGATCACCGCCGCCAGGGCGAGCGTCCACAGGGCGTTCTTGAGAATCAACCGCATCCGCGGCGCCTGGTCGCCCAGCGGGCCCATCGCGGCGCCGAACCAGAGGCGCATCAGCACCAGCAGCAGGATGATCCCCAGCGCCAGGGCGGCCATCCGCCGCCGGCGGCGGGTGGTGATGTGTCCGGACCGTGCGGCCATGCGGCGCAGCAGCAGATGCACCGCCAGCGCGATCACAACGGCGACCCCGGACCAGATCAGCGCGCCGAGCCCGTGGTCCCAGAACCAGTTGACGAATTGCTCCCACATGCCTCAATCCATTATCGGCAGGACCGGGACGGCGGCGACGGGGAATCTACGGGGCGATCCGGCGTCGGGCTACTTGAGCAGCCCGCGGAGGACCTTGTCGGCTTCCTTCCGCAGCCCGCCGCCCTTGCCCGTGGACCGCTCCCGTTCCAGCTTGCGGATCAGGGCATCGATTTCCCTGTCCTCGACGGGCAGTTCGACGGTCCTGCCCTTGAACCCGGCGAGGTAGGCGGCGTTGGACAGCTCCAGCTCGTTGAGCATGTCGTCCCCGGCGTAGAGCCCCTCGCCGGTGAGCACCTGCTTGACGAACCCGCGGATGATCTCGATGTGCCCGGTCTTGTTCTTGCGGGCGGGGTACCGGACCTCGGACCACTTGACATCCTGCTCGGCGTCCCCGGCGGCGGCTTTTTTGGACTGCATGATATGCTTCGAGACGGGGATCTTGAGCTTCCCGAGGCGGATCGTCCCCTTCTCGACGACCATCGTGCCCTTGTCGCCGGAGATCATGAGCTGCTCCATGCCCGGCTCCTCGGCGGTGGTGGCGTAGATGTAGCCGATCTTCCCGTCGCCGTATTCGCAGATGACGTTGGCGGCGTCCTCGACCTCGATGTCATGGGCCCGGGTGTCCACGATGGCGGTGACCTTCCGGGGCATCCCGCCGATCCACTGGAACAGGTCGAGGTGGTGGGGGGCCTGGTTGATCAGCACGCCGCCGCCTTCGCCGTCCCACGTGCCCCGCCAGGCGCCGCTGTCGTAGT
>CAYTQL010000262.1:0-4628 GCA_964439555.1 uncultured Planctomycetaceae bacterium
ATCCGCTGAGCCTCGCCGCCCGGGACGCGGCCGCCGCGGCCGTGCGGTCCGCCGACGTGCTCGTGGTGGTCGTGGACCTCGCCGACAAGCCGGCGCAAGCGGCCGAGTCGATGGGCGCCCGGGCCCGCGAGATGAACCCCTCGGCGCCGCTTGTTCTAACCGGCGCCAAGTGCGACCTCGCCCGCTCGGGCCCGGCCGGGGCGCTGCACGTCTCCGCGGCGACGGGAGAGGGGCTCGATGCGCTGCGCTCGGCGATCGCCCGCGCCCTGTCCGGCGAACCGGGCGTCGGCGGCGAGGTCCTCGGCCTGCACGAACGCCAGCGCCGCGCGCTGCGCGCCGCCGCGGCCGCGGCGCGAACGGCCGCGGACCGGCTCGGGAGGGCGGTCGAGGTTTCCGACGCCGCGGAGCTGATCGCCCTGGACCTCCGCGAAGCCCTCGCCCACGTCGGCGCGATCACCGGCGAGGTGGTCACCGAGGACATCCTCGGGTCGATCTTCGCCCGCTTCTGCGTGGGAAAGTAGCCTGCCGCCGGCGAGTCCCGGGTCCCGGCGATCGGTCAACGAGTCAGGCGCACGTCACTCTCCGGCGTCCGAGTCCCCAACTCCGGGGCGTCGAGGTCCACGTGGTAGAGGTTGCCGGCGGAGAGGTAGTACATGTGCCGCCCGCAGATCCACGGGCCCGCCACGCTGAAGCCGCGGTTGGCGAGCGAGTAGCGCCGCTCGAGCGCCCAGTCAGTCGCCAGGCCCTTCTCGCTTAACGTGGCGACGTAGCGACGCAGGGATTGCTCCGTGCAGACCCACACGGCCCGGCGCCCCTCGGGCTCGACGCGCAGCATCCGCATCGCCCCGGCGTCCGTGGGCAGCAGTTTCCGCTTGCCGCCGGCGAGGACGACCTCCACCTCCCGCACCCGGGCGAGCCACAGCCCGCCCGCACGGTCGTCAAAGACGTAACTGCCGTAGAGCGAGCCGTCGAACGTTCGCCAGCCCTGCGGCGTCCATCGTCGGAAGCCGCGAAGGTCGCCGGTCCCAATGTGCGGCTCGTGCCGCCCGGCCTCGGCCGCTTGGGCTTCGTGGAGCTTGTTCATCTTGAAGAAATGCTCGACGCCTTCGGGTCCGAGCGTCCACGCCCCGCGGTAGAAGGGCAGTTCGGCGCGATTGTACCAATAGCAGGCGAACGGGCTTTCCCGCTCGATGAGCACCTGCGCCTTCCGCGTCGGGTCCAGCGGCAGCCAGCGGAGCTTCGTGCAGGCGGCGTTGAAACACAGCACGCGGTCGCTCCGGGTGTCGAAGGCGGCCGGGCGCTCGAGCAGCGCCTCGAAGCTCGGGACCCGACCGCGGCCCCTCGACTCCGTCTTCGTGCGGGCCCACGTCCCGTTGCGCTGCACCCCGCACCAGCGCACGGTGGCCGAACCATTCGCCTGCCTCTGGTAGAAAGTCTCCTGGACGTACAGCGCGTCGCCCAGCCGGAAGAGCCACGAGGAGAACCAGCCGTTGTCGTGCCGCAGCGCAACGCCCTCGGGCAACTTGGTGCGCAGAAGTTCGTGATGGCTCTCCACGAGCTCCCTGAGCCTGCCGTAGCTCTGCGTCTTGCCGGCGTCGTAGAACAGTCGCCCGGAGATCATCTCGGTCCCGGCGCAGGTCATGACGATGCCCGTGTCGGGCCCGACCGGCCAGACCGTCGGGCCCGTCCCGCTCGGCAGGGAGTTCGAGAGCGTCTCGACCGCCGGGCCGTTCGCCCGGAAGATCTGCGAACGGACAGTATGCGGCGGCTCATTGGCGGACGCGCCCGGGTTGGGTGTACTGTGATACCGCACGATCCACAGCCGCCCGTCGGGGCCCGGCGCGATCCGCCGGGAGATGTGGGCGTTCGTCATGTGCCCGACGTCCTCCAGAATCCGCCGCCCCGGCAGCGGCTCGCCGCGGCGCGGCTGCTTGGGATCCACCCAGAAGAGCCGGTCCTCGCGATCCCACCGGACGTCCTGCGGCGCGGCGATGAGCAACTTGCCGTCCCGCACCGCGACGACGCGCGCGCCCGAGCCGGCGAACGCCCCGGCCGCCAGAAGCGGCGTGCACCGCCGGGAGGCGGGGTCGAGGACGTAGATTGCCCGGTCGTCATGGCCGTAGATCAATCGCCCGTCCGGGTCCTGGAAATCGAAGCGGATCCCGGCGGAGGGGAGCATAATCTCCCGCAGCGTCCTGCCGTCGGCAAGCAGGAGCTTCGCCTGCGGCTGCCCGTCCTTCCACGGCTGGACAAGCTGGAGCCCGTCGCGGGCGACGAACAGCAGCCGCAGCGCATCGTACTTGCCCAGGGCGGCGTTGCGGGATGTGACGCTTATCGAACCGGCCGAGCGAATCGCGCGGCGCAGGCGTTCGCGGGCCTCTTCGCCCTTGGCGGCCTTGAGGGCCTTGCGCAGGTCCGGCAGGTGCTTGGCGCCCAGCGAGGAGAGGAACCGCGTGGCGGCGTCCCGTCGCTTCCACTTCGCGTCGTCCAGTTCGGCGATCTTCGCGGCCAGGACGTCTGCGGCGACGACCTTGTCGGCGGTGTCCACCGTGAGGCGCAGCACACCCGTCGGCGCGTATTCCGATACGCCGGGCGACGGGGTGGAGCGCTCCTCGATCAGGGCGTAGACGGCGCCGTCGTGCCGCACGAGGCCGCCGATGTACTTGCCGCGGATGCTGGCGGCCAGGACGGTACCGGTGGGCCCGCAGGCGACGAGGAAGGACCCGGATTTCTTGCAGTTGGAGTTCCGGCTGCGGACCAGCCTGGTCATCGGTCCGTCAGCATAGAGGTCGTTGGCCCAGTACTGGGTGTTGGGTCCCTGGTCGAGCAGGTCGTAGGCGTCCTCGGGGTCGTTGGGCTTCGGCAGGGGCGTGGCGACCCACCGGCCGCCGCGCCGGCGCCACAGCGCCTCGGCGCCGGCGAAGCAGTGTTGCCCGTCGGGCATGAGCAACAGGTGCGAGCCGAGGAACCCCGGCCGATCCGCCGCGACGCGTGCGAGCCGGTTGAGGTGATACCCGTGCTTGAAGCGTTTGTGCGCCAGTCGCCCGTCGGCGATGCTCTGCACGATGATGTGCTCCGAGTCGGACCCGTCCACCACGAACCAGCGGACGCCCTGGCGGTCGACGCCGATGAATTGCCCCAGCGCGGGACGGGGGGACAGGTCGGTCTCGAAGGCGTCGGCCCGGCCGTGGGGGAAGGGCAACTCCTGCTCCCGCCACCGTCGGGCGTTGCCCTCGTGGAGGATGTTCGGCGTCTCGACGAACCAGAGCCCCCCGCTCGCGTCCTGGCGAATTTCGAGCCACGAGCTGTACATGTGGACCGTTCGCACCTCGTCGAGGCGCGGGAGCTTCGCCGGCGCAGCGGTGACGGGCAGGGCGAGAGAGAGGCACAAGATCAACGCTCGTCGCATGGTGGCTCCGCGGAAAACGCCATCATAGAGACGGCGGCCGGCCGCACAAGTTCCGCTCCCGAGGGTCGCCGGGCGGGTCAGTCGGCGTCCTTCGACTCGTCTTGGGCTCGCTCAGGACGCCTTGAGCGACGTCGAAGGGCGTCCGCGTCGGGCGTCGCGCCGCCGCGTTCCAGGGCGGCGAGGCTGCGGTGATCCACCTTGCCGGTTCCGAGGACGGGCAGCTCGGGCAGGCGCACGACGCGGCGGACCTTGTGCAGGGCGCTGAGCCCCGCCTCGGCGATTGCCTCGTTCGCCTGCGCCCGCCTCAGCGCCAGCGTCGTATACAGCGCGATCTCCGGCGGCTCGCCGTTCGCGGTAACCGCCAGGGCGGGCCCGGCGTCCGGGTCGATCCGCTCGGCGAAGGCCTCCTCCAACACCTCCTCGATCGCCGGGAGGGAGATCATCTCGCCGCCGAGCTTCACGAACCGCTTCAGACGCCCCGCGAAATACAGCAGCCCATCGCGTTCGACGACCAGGTCGCCCGTGCGATACCACCGCTCGCCCTCGAATTCCACGAACGGGGAGGGCGGCTGGCCGAGGTAGCCGTCGAAGACGTTCGGGCCCCGCAGGAGCAGCTCCCCGCGCTCGCCGGGCGGGACGCGCTCCAACCGCTCGGGATGCACCACGACGTAGTCCATCATCCCCAGCACCCGCCCGATGCTCCCCCGGACCGGCGAGTGGGGGTCGTTCACCGACACGATCGGCCCGCACTCGGTCACGCCGTACCCTTCGACCACCGTCGCCTTCGGGCAGGCGTCCTCCAACGCGTCGTACACGCGCTCGGGGCACCGCTCGGCGCCGGTGACGACCAGCCGCAGCGAGTCCAGCTCGCCCTCCTGGCGGGCCCGGGCGATCCCGTGCAGGAACGTCGGCGTGGCCACGACCATCCCCGGGTTCCACGCCCCGCACAGGCGCGCCAGCGCGGCCGCGTCGGTCGGGTCCGGCCAGTGGACCACCGGCAGGCCCGCCAGCAGCGGCGCGAGGGTCCCCACGGTGAGCCCGAAGGCGTGGAAGGGCGGCAGGATGCCCAGCAGCGGTTCGCCGTCGGGCAAATCCACGTTGTCGAACACGCCGCGGAGGTCGCCCAGGAGGTTCGCGTGCGTCAGCGGCACGGCCTTGGGGAGCGATTCGGACCCGCTGGTGAAGAGGATCGCCGCGACCTCGGGCCTCGCCGGGGCGA
>CAYTQL010000263.1:0-4626 GCA_964439555.1 uncultured Planctomycetaceae bacterium
GATCAGTTGCTTAGCCGAACGGGGCTCGCGCCCAATTCAGGCTGAACCAGTACACTCACCGCCTTGGGATACGCGATCCGCCGCCCGCGTCTGGACGACACCGCCGGGGAGATCGATCGGCGCTGCGGGTTCCGCGAACGGTTCCTGACCGTCCTGGATCTCGGCGACGCCCGGACGCCGTGGGCCGAGGCGGTCCGATCCGAGACCCGGGCGGCCCTCGCCCGCCTCGAAACACGCCACCGCTTCCCGGTGCGCCTGACGCGTCGCTGGGCGGTCGCGGGCGTTCTCCTGGCGGCCGTGGTCGGGGCGCACTGGCTTGTCCCGGCGTGGGACCTGTTCGGATGGATCGCCGAGCACCGCCGCGAGCAGGCCCGGCGCGAGGCTCAGCGGCAGGTTCGCACCGAGATCGGCGCCGAGGCCGAGGCCGTCCGCGAGGTCGTTTCCAGGCTCCAGGACCCCCGGCTCGCGGCCGCCGCGGCGAAGCTCGGCGAAACCGAGCCCACCAAACGCGCGAGCCCGGTCGAGCTGCGCCGCAGCGAAATCCGCAAGCTCAGCTCCCTGCGCGATCGGCTGCGCAGGAAGCTCTCCACGCGCGCCGTTCGCGCCTCCCGCCACCTGCGCGAGATGCTCCGCCACCTGCCCCCCAGGCGAAGCGGTGCACTGCGGGACCTCCGCGCCGCCTTGGCCGGCGGGAATTACGACCGCGCCGCCCGCGAGGTCGACGCGCTGCGCAAGAAGCTCGCCTCCGGCGAGATGGACCCCGCAAAGTGCCGGAAGGTCGCCGAAGACCTTAAGGCACTCAGCGATCAGGTCGAAAAGCTCGCCGCCCGGCACGACCCGGTCCGCGACGCCCTGCGAGCGCAGAACCTGGACGACGCGGCCGTGGACGACGCCGCCGAAAAGCTCGCCGCCGCCGGCGAAGACGGGCAGCTCAGCGAGCTGGCCGAGCAACTCGCCGGCGACGGTGTAGACGCCGAGACGCTCCAGAAGCTCCGCGAGCTCGCCCGCAGCGGCGCATCCGACGCCTCCCGCGATGCCGGGCAGCTCGCCCGGGCGATGCGCCGTTGCAGCGCCGGAGGCGAGCTCGACGCCGGCGAGCTGGAACGCCTCATGCAGCAGATGCAGGGGCTTTTCCGCGGACGCCGCGCGTCCCGGCGCGGGCAGCAGGCGCTCGACCGCGTCGGCCGGGCGATCGCCCGGCTGGGCAAGGGCGCGTGCAAGGGACGCGGCGTCGGAAAGCGCGGAATGCCCGGCGACGGCAAGGGCGGGTCCCGGGGCGCCGGCCTCGGCGGGCGCGGCGGTACGCCCTCCAACGCCGCGGGGCTGAGCCGCATCGCGGGGTCCCGCGGACAGGGCGGCGGCGCGGGGCGCGGCGAGGCGGGCAACCGCCGCCCGACCGCCAGACCGACGCCTGAGGACACCGTCGATTCCCTCTCGCCGGGGAAGGGCAGCGCCCCGGCGGTCGCCCGGTGGTTCTTCCAGGGCGCGCAGGTCAAGGGCGACGCCCGCCTGAAGGTCGGCGAGGCGGTCCGCTCCGGGGCGGCCGAGGCGGACGAGGCGATCTCCGAGCAACGCATCCCGCAGCGCTACGCCGAGTCGGTGAAGCGCTACTTCGGCGGGCTCGCCGAGCGGGACGCGGAGTGACTGAGGGCCCGAATCGCCGGCGCGGACGCCGTCGGGCCGGTCGGGCCGATCCTGTGAATTCGCGCAGATATCGGGTGGCTTCCTGTCGGTGACACTCGCGGCGACATCCCTGGAGTTCTCCCGCCCGGCGTGGCTGGCGGCGGCGCTGCTGGCGATCCCGGCGATCTGGCTGGCGATTCCCGCCCTGCGCTCGATGGGGCGCACCCGTCGCTCCGTCGCCCTGGCGCTTCGCACGGCGACCATTGCCCTGCTGGCGGTCGCCCTCGCCCGCCCTCACGTGGCCGAGACCTCCGAGAAACTCGCCCTCGTGGCGGTGATCGACCGGAGCGACTCGATCCCCGGCGACCCACCGCTGTCCCAGCAGGCGGCGCGCCGGCTGATCGGTCCGGGCTCCGGACGCCGGGAAGACCTCCTGGCCGTGGTGGACGCCGCCGAGGGCGCCCTGGTCGCCCGTCTTCCGGACCGGGTGCGGGAAATCCCCCCGCGCAACCCCAGCCTGGACGGCGGACAGACCGACCTCGCCGCGGGGGTTGAGCTGGCGATGGCCCTGCTCCCGCCCGAACGCGGCGGGCGGATTCTCCTGGTATCCGAGGGCAACGAGACGGGCGGCGACCTGCTCCACGCCGCCCGTCGAGCGGCCGCGAACGGGGTGCCCATCGACGTGCTCCCCCTCCGCACCGCCTACCGACGCGAGGTGGTCTTCCGCCGCCTCGCCGCCCCGGCGCGGGGGCGCAAGGGACGCCCGGTCCGCCTGCGGATGGTTCTCGAGGCCACCGCGCCGGTCCGCGGGTTCCTGCGGGTCAACCACAACGGGCGGGCGTTGGCGCTCGGCGATGACGGCGGCTTCGAGATGCCCGTGACGCTCAAGCGAGGCACGAATGTCCTGGCGATCAACACCGCGCTCGGCGCGGCGGGGCTGCACGAGTTCGAGGCGCTGTTCCGCCCGGCCGATCCGGTGGATGACCGGATTGCGCAGAACAACCGGGCGGCCGCGATGACCTTCGTCTCCGCCCCCGGGGCGGTGCTGGTGACCGACGCCGGCGGCGCGGAGGGGGCGAGGCAGAGCACCGGGCTGATCGACGCGCTGCGAAGCGGCGGACTCCACGCCCGCCGGGCGCGGGCGGCGCAACTGCCGGAGAAGCTCGCCGGACTGCTCGGCGTCGACGCCGTGGTGCTGGTGAACGTGGATGTCAGCCACTTTACGCTCCACCAGCAGAGGCTCCTGCGCGACTACGTCCGCGAGCTCGGCGGAGGGCTGGTGATGGTCGGCGGGCCGGAAAGCTTCGGCGCCGGCGGGTGGATCGGCTCGCCGGTCGCGGCGGTGCTGCCGGTAAATCTCGATCCGCCGCAGCAGAAGCAACTTCCCCGCGGGGCGCTGGTGCTGGTGATCGACCGGTCCGGCTCCATGGCCGCGGAGAAACTGCGCATCTGCAAGACCGCCGCCATCGCCTCGGTGCGTGCGTTGAGCCGCCTGGACAGTATCGGGGTCGTCGCCTTCGACAACACCGCCCACTGGCAGGCGCCCCTCCAGCGGGTGCAGGACAAGCGGCGCATTTCCGCCCAGATCGAACGGCTTGGCAGCGGCGGCGGGACCGACGTCTACACCGGGCTCGCCGCGGCCGAGAGGGCCCTGCGAAACCGCCGAAAACGTCGGAACCGCGAAAAGGACCTGCGGCACGTGATCCTGCTGACCGACGGTCGCTCCGCCGGGCGTCCCTGTGTCCCGCTGGCCGAAACAATGGGCGCCGCCGGAATCACCGTGACCACCGTGGCCGTCGGACCGGACGCGGACCACGGGCTGCTCCGGGGGATCGCCGAGGCCGCCGGCGGGCGGTTCTACGCCGCGATCGACGCGCGGCAGGTCCCGAGGATATTCGTCAAGGAAGCCCAGGTCGTCCGCCGGTCGCTGGTGATCGAGAAGACCGTGACCCCGGCCGTGGTCGCCCCGGACAGCGAGCTGATCCGCGGGATCGAGGCGTGGGCCCCGCTGGAGGGGTTCGTGACGACCTTCCCGCGAGGGGGCCTCAGCCGGGTGATCCTGGCGACCGCCGGCGGCGAGCCGCTGCTGGCGGCCGGGCAGATGGGCCTGGGACGCGCGGTGGCGTTCACCAGCTCGGCCGACGCCCGCTGGGCCGAGGCGTGGCTGGCGTCCGAGGCGTACGTACCGTTCTGGCTTCAGGCGGTCCGCTGGGCGGCCAGGCCGTCGGGCTCGCGGGAGGCCGAGCTGTTCGTGGACGTCCGCGGACGCGAAGTGACCGTGAGCGTCGAGACCGGCGGGTCGTCGCCGCCCCGCGGCGTTGCGGCCGAGGCGATCGGGCCGGACCTGGACAAGCGCCCGATCGAGCTGCGGCAGCTCGGCAGCGGTCGCTGGCGGGGGCGTTTCGAGGCGTGGGGCGCCGGGGCCTACATGATCCACCTCACCCACCGCCCGCCGGTCGCCGCGGGCGCCGTGTCGCTGGCGCGCACGGCGGTGGCGGTGTCCTTCGCGCCCGAATTTGAGCATCTGGAGGCGAACACGCCGCTGCTGGAGCGCGTCGCGTCGATGACCGGCGGGCGCGTGCTGCGCGATGCGCCGGGCGCGGCGGACCCGTTCGCCCGCGCCGGGGTGCGCCTGCCCGCCGCCCGGTCGCCGCTGATCCGCCCGGTGCTGCTGGCGTGGCTGGCGGTGTTCCTGCTGGACGTGGCGGTCCGGCGACTGTCGCTGGATTTCTCGTCCGTCACGCGACGCCTCGCGAGCCTGGTTCCACGGCGAAGCAGGCCTTCCCCGACCGACGCCACGCTGGATCGCCTGCGCGCCCGCCGCGCGACCGTGCGGGGACGCTTCAGGGAACAGGCCGACCGCGCCGCCGAAGGCCCTGCGCCCCCGAAGCGGTCCCCCCAGGCGCCCGCGGAAGCGACCGCCGAGAACGCCCCCGATCCGCCGCCGGGGCGAGCGAACCCCGAGAAATCCGCCGAGCCCCAATCCCCGCCCCGCGAAGCCCC
>CAYTQL010000264.1:0-1098 GCA_964439555.1 uncultured Planctomycetaceae bacterium
GCTTCACGATTTACGACGACAAGATGACCTTGACAGGACTCACTTCATGGGAGAACCGATGCAGATTCAGTCCGGCGCCACCGTGCTGTTCCAGGGAGACTCGATCACCGACTGCGGCCGGGCCCGCGAAGGCGCCCCGCCGGGTTCGGTCGCCGCGCTGGGGCGGGGATACGCCGCGATGGCCGGGGCGGTCATCCTCCGGGACTACGCCGGAGCGGGCGTCCGCGTGCTCAACCGCGGGGTGAGCGGAAACCGCGTGGTGGACCTCTACGCCCGCTGGAAGATCGACGCGCTGAACCTCGAGCCCGACCTGCTGAGCATCCTCATCGGCGTCAACGACACGTGGCACCGTTTCAAGCGCAACAACGGCGTGGAGCCCGAACGTTATGAGCGGTTCTACCGCATGCTGCTCGACTGGACCCGGGAGCGAAACCCCGAGGTTCGCCTGGTGCTCTGTGAGCCTTTCGCGCTCCGCTGCGGGGAGGTTACCGACGAGTGGATCGGCGAGATGGACCACCGTCGACGCATCGTCCGGACCCTCGCCGAGGACTACGACGCGATCTTCGTGCCCTTCCAGGGCGCCTTCGAGGAGAGGCTCGGGAAAACCGAACCGCAATACTGGGCCGCCGACGGGGTTCACCCCACCGCGGCCGGGCACGCCCTGATGGCGCGGACCTGGCTCGAAGGCGTCGGCCTGGGCGCCTGAGAGCCCCCGGCAGGCGCCGCGGCCGGGCCGCTCGCCCAAAGCCCCGCTTGCGGGCGCGGTCGCCCGCTCGTACAGTAAGCGGACGTGCAAACCGCCTTTGGAGGATGCAATGGGCTTTCTGGAAACTGTCGACCCGCAGGTCGCCGAGCTGATCGACGCCGAACGCCGGCGCCAGAGCGACACCCTGGAGATGATCGCCTCGGAGAACCACACCTCCGCGGCCGTGCTCCAGGCCATGGGCTCGGTACTGACCGACAAGTACGCCGAGGGCTACCCCCACAAGCGCTACTACTGCGGGAATACGTATATTGACGACCTCGAGGACCTCTGCATCGCCCGGGCGAAGCAGCTCTTCAGCGCCGAGCACGCCAACGTCCAGCCGCACAGCGGCA
>CAYTQL010000264.1:1108-4621 GCA_964439555.1 uncultured Planctomycetaceae bacterium
GCACCAGCGCGAACCTCGCGGTTTACATGGCCGCGCTGAAGCCCGGCGACAAGATCATGGGCATGGACCTCGACCACGGCGGGCACCTGTCCCACGGGATGCGGATCAACATCTCCGGTCGGCTCTTCGAGGTCGTCAGCTACGGCGTGCGCGCCGACGATGAGCGGATGGACATGGACGAAATCCGGGCGCTGGCGTTGAAGGAGAAGCCGGACATGATCGTCGCCGGCGCCAGCGCGTATGCGCGCGAGATCGACTTCGCCGCCTTCGGGTCCATCGCCGACGAGGTCGGCTGCCCGTTGCTGGCGGACATCGCGCACATCGCCGGGCTGGTCGCCGCGGGCGTCCACGCCGACCCGGTCCCCCACGCCGCTTACGTGACCACCACCACCCACAAGACCCTCCGCGGGCCCCGCAGCGGGATGGTCCTCTGCCGGTCCGACAAGGCCAAGAAGCTTGACTCGGCGGTTTTTCCGGGCATCCAGGGCGGTCCGCTGGAGCACGTAGTCGCCGCCAAGGCGGTCGCCTTCCACGAGGCGCTCCAGCCGGCGTTCAAGGACTACGCCGCGAAAGTCGTCGCCACCGCCCGCGCCCTGGCCGAGAAGCTCATGGCGCTCGGCTGGCGCCTGGTCAGCGACGGGACGGACAACCACCTGGTGCTCATCGATCTCCGCTCGCGCCTGCCCGAGCTGACCGGCAAGACCGGCAGCACGTGGCTCCAGCAGGCGGGGATCATCTGCAACATGAACAAGATTCCCTTCGACGAGCGGACGCCGATGACCACCTCGGGCATCCGCCTGGGGACCCCAGCGCTGACCACCCGCGGGGTGGACGCCGAGCAGATGCACACCGTCGCCGACTGGATCGACCGGGTGCTGACCTCCGGCGGCGAGGAGGCGACGCTCGAAGCCGTCCGCGGCGAGGTCCTGGAGATGTGCCGCGCTCACCCCGTGCCCAACCAGCAGGGCTGAGCGCGCCGCCGGAAGGAGGCGAACCCGTGCGCGAGAGCTACCGAATCCTGGATGCGAACCTCAACCGCGCCCGCGAGGCCCTTCGGGTCATCGAGGATTGCGGGCGGTTCGCCCTCAACGACCCCGCCGTCACCGCCATGGCCAAGAACATGCGCTCCGACCTGCGCGAGGTCCACGAGTCCATGCCGGTCGACGAAATGCTCGCCTCCCGCGATACCCCGGGCGACATCGGCACGGAGATCACCTCCCCCACCGAGCCGACCCGCAAGGACCTGCCCGACGTGGCCCGCGCCGCCTGCAAACGCCTCACCGAGGCCCTGCGGAGCATCGAGGAGTACGCCAAGTTCCTCGCTCCCGCCCAGACGCTCAAGATCGAGCGCATGCGCTACAACGGGTACACCCTCGAGCAGCGGCTCATCCAGCGGCTGCTCGTGGCCGAGCGGTTCGCCGGCGTGCGCGTCTACGTGCTCGTCTCGAGCGATTGCTGCCGGAGCATGCGGGACATGGCCCGCGGGGCGATCACCGGCGGCGCCGACGCGATCCAGGTCCGCGAGAAGAACACGCCGGACGATCAGTTCCTCGCCCTGGCGGCCGAGCTGCGCGAGCTGACCGACGAGACGAGCAAGCTGCTGATCGTCAACGACCGCCCCGACATCGCCGGCATCGTCGGCGCCGACGGGGTGCACCTCGGGCAGCATGACCTGCCCATCGCCGAGGCGCGGCGCCTGCTGAGACCCGGGGCGATCGTCGGACGCAGCACGCATTCGGCGGAACAGGCCAGGGCGGCCGTCACGGAAGGCGCAGACTACGTGGCCGTGGGCCCGATGTTCCCGAGCAAGACCAAGCCCGAGCGGGAGGCGAAAGGCGTGGAGCTGATGCGCCGCGTCGCGGAGGTCGTCGAGCGCCCGCTCGTGGGCGTCGGGGGCATCACCGCCGAGAACGCCGCCGAGGTCCGCGACGCCGGCGCCCAGGGCGTCGCCCTCAGCCACGCCGTCTGCACCGCCGAGGACCCCAAGGCCGTGGTCCGCGCGGTCCGCGAGGCCGTCTGCGGGTCGTGACGGGCAGGGACGCCGCCCTCGTGGGGGGGGGGGATTCCGTCAAGCGATCACCGCGGCGGCGCCAGGCGAGCCCCGCCGTCCGGGCAGGTCATGCGGCGAGAGGGGCTCCCGGTCGGCGCGTCAGCGGATTCCCGCCGCCGTCGAGGCGACGACGGTCTCGCCGGTGGTCCGGAAGACCAGCGCCGTAACCGCACAGGCCATCGTCCGCTCGCCGCGAACCTGGATGCTCGCCTCGTGGATCACGTCGGCGAGGTAGAGATTCTTCCACCCGGTGAGCCCGGAGAAGTCGGCCTCGGGATTCAACGCCGAGCCGAGCTTGAGCGTTTCGAGCAGCTCCTGCATGTGCATCCGCGAGCGGAGAGAGAAGGCGTCAGCCGGCGCCTCGGGCTCTTCGGCGAGCTTGGTCATGAAGACCAGCGCGGACGTCTCCGCCGAGGCGTCCGGGCGGGTCGTCGGCTCGCGAAGCGCGGGCTCCTCCGGCTCCGGGGCGTCCGGGGCGGGGACCGCGTAGCACACGGCGCTGGTGATGACCAGTTGCGTCCCCCCGGCCAGATCGCCCTTGCGGATCAGCTTGCGGATGTGAGGCCCGCCGTACTTGCGCGCCCATGCATTGATCGCCCGACCGGCCGCGGTGCGACCGGCGTCGAAGCGGACGGCGTTGACCTCCGCCCCGTAGCAGTCGCTCGCGACGTCCGAGAACTCCTTGCCCAGCGATTCGCCCCGCTGGCGCCACAACCCATGATGCATCCAGAACCGCCCTCCCGTCCCGCGGGCGTCCCGCGTCAACTGGCGCACCACCTCGGCCAGGGCGGGGTGGGTCCGTTCCGGGCGCGTCTTGACGTGCAGGGCGGTAAGCATCTGCGACTCGGTCTCTTCCCGGGACCCGCAACTTCCCAGCGACAGCGCGCCGTAGAGCCCCAGCGGCGAGAAGAATACCTTGCCCTTGCGCGACGCCAGCAGCTCGTACACGTCCGAGCCGAAGGCGTTGTTTCCGGTGACCACCTGCGACAGCTCGCGTGCACTCGGCCCGGCGGCAGCGACGTCGTGTGCGTCGAGAGAGTTCGCCCCCAGGAGGATGCAGGCGATCAAGATCAGCGGCAGAACTCTCATGCGTGCCCCTTTCGGCAGGCTGCGACGATCGAAAGCCTGCAACGACATCATGTTCTACGCGGCGACCCGGCGAAGATCAATGAGAAAATCGTCAACGGGACGCCCCGATCAGGTAGGCCCGCCTGGTGGGCGCTGCGGCCCGGCCGGAACCCGAAGCTGTGCTCCGAAAAGGTCGGCTCGAAGATGGGGGGAGCACCTGAAGCAACGCCTGCTGAATCAGGCGGTCCAGAACCGTCGGGATGCCCAGCGTCCGCACCCCGCCGCCCGGCGAGGCCGAAGAAATCGCCCGCACCTGACCGCCGGCGCGCTGCTTTCCGGGCGCCTGCCGCGTCTACGTCATGCCGATCCGGATCGCACCGGGCTTCGAGTCTTGC
>CAYTQL010000265.1:0-4590 GCA_964439555.1 uncultured Planctomycetaceae bacterium
AGTGGTACGCCACCGAGAAGAAGCGCGACGAGTACACGTACGACCGGGCCGACGCCCTGATGAGATTCGCCGAAGAGCACGACCTGACGATGCGCGGGCACTGCCTGTTCTGGTCCAAGCCGAAGTTCGTCCAGGACTGGGTCAAGGCCCTCCCGGCCGAACAGCTCCGCGAGGAGATCGACGAGCGCCTCAAGCGGATCGTGCCCCGCTACAAGGGGCGCATCGCCTGCTGGGACGTCAACAACGAGATGCTCGACGGGGCCTTCTACCGCAAGAAGCTCGGGGCGGATATCCGTGCGGAGATGTTCAAGAAGGCCCACGCCCTGGACCCGGACGCGGCGCTGTTCGTCAACGAGTACGGCATCCTCGCCTCCGACGGCAAGACCGACCGCTACATCAAGCTCATCAGGGACCTCCGCAAACGCGGCGCCCCGGTCGGCGGCATCGGCGTCCAGGAACACGCGACCGAGCGGTTCCGCCTCACCGCCGAGGACCTCGACGATGCCGACCTGCCCGAGCGAGGCGTCAAGGCAAAGCTCTCGCCCACCCCGGTGCTCCGCCGCCTGGACAAGCTGGCCGAGCTGGACCTGCCGATCCACCTCACCGAGATCAGCTCCCGCACCAAGGACCCCCAACGCCGCGCGGAGACGCTGGAGATCCTCTTCCGCGTGGGCTTCTCGCACCCGAGCGTGGAGGCGATCATGCTCTGGGGCTTCTGGGAAAAGCGACACTGGCTGGGCGAGAAGGCCGGACTGGTGGACGAGAACTGGAAGCTGCTGCCCGCCGGCGAACGGGTCTTCGGACTCCTCGGCAAGACGTGGGACACGAAGCTCACCGCCCGGACCGACGAATCCGGGAAGCTCCGGTTCCGTGGATTCTACGGGACCTACCACCTTTCGACCGGCGATCGCGACGCCGAGGTCGATCTGACCCCGGATTCGGTCACCGCCGAAGCGAGGCTCGGCGGAAAGTAGGCCCAGGCGCCGAAAGAGAAAAATTCGTCAAGGCCTGTTTTATCGGACACGAATCGCCGATGGTGCGTTCCAATAGGTGGAATCCTCCCTGACTGGAGTTCCGCAGTACCTGAATGGGGCTAACGGAGCACCCCCAGCACCCCCAAACGCCTGAGGCACGGGCGAGCGGAACGGGCTGCGGTGCGGAGACGGTGAGCAGTATGGTGTCGCATCGTATGGTTGCGTTCCGATGGACAGTGTGTATCGCGATGGTCTTGGTCGGGCTCGGGCTTCTGGCGGCGGCGTGCGATCCAGATTCCGAGCGCGACGTCCGCCGATCGAGCGGGCGGGCCCGCATGAAGCCCAAGTCCGAGGCGCCCGAGACGCCCCGGATGACGATCGTCCCCCCGGCCGGGTCGGTCGCCCAGCGTCCGCCCGCACAGCAGGCGCTGGAGACCCCCGGGCTGCCCGGGGACTACGAGCCCATCGAAGCATTGATCCTGTCCCTTCCGGACCTGATCCACGACCACCCGCGGACGCTGCTGGAGATCCTGGCCGCGACGAACAGCGAGGTCCCGGTCATGGGGCTCTACAACCACTCCCGCGAGGCCGGGACGCTCCTGCGCATGCTCGCCAACACCGGCGGCAGCGCCGAGGGCATCCACCTTGTCCGGGTCCCGACCGACACCGCGTGGATTCGCGACTACGGGCCCTTCTTCGTTCGCATCCCCGACGGGGGATACGAGGTCGCCGACCTGTTCTACGGCACGTACGGCGCGCGTGTGCGGACCGACGACAACGAGGTCCCCAGCCGCCTCGGCCGACTGCTCGGCCTGCCGGTCCGGAAGATCGACCGCGCCGTGGACGGGGGCAACCTCGTCTCCAACGGAGCAGGGCTGGTGCTCACGACGCGCAACCAGTCGGTCGCCAACCATGACATGGGGACGAGAAACTGGCAGGTGATCGAGTTCGACCTGCGCCAGAAGCTCCACTTCGAGACCTGTCTCATGCTGCCCCACCTCGCCGGGGAGGCGACCGGTCACGTGGACATGTACCTGACCTTCGTGCGCCCGGACCTGGTCCTCGTCAGCGACCTGGACCCGGAGATCGACGAGGTCAACGCCCGACGGCTCGACCTGGCGGCCAAGGCGCTGCGCGGGGTCCGCACGCCCCACGGACCGCTGCGGGTGGAGCGCATCCCCATGCCCGCCCCGGACGGGCACGACTGGCGGAGCTACACGAACGTGATCTACACCCCGCGAAAGGTGCTGGTTCCGGTCTTCGCGACCGCCCCGCCCGGGCTCCAGACCCGCGCCCTGGAGACCTTCCGCCGCCTCTGCCCGGACCGCGAGGTAACGCCCATCGCCGCCGATACGCTGGTCCGCCGGCACGGGTACCTGCACTGCATCTCGCTGGGCGTCCCCGCCGGGGTGGACCTGCGACGGCTGCTCAGCGGACCCGCGGCCGCCCGGCTGGAATCCCTGGGCGACGGCTCCCGCGGCTGAACAGCATGCAATAGGTTCCGCGCCGCGGCGTTTGGTGCTGTGACGAGACGCACCCGGCTCGCGACCGGCATGCCCGGCTCGCGAGATGACGAAACGCTGTTTCCACCTGTGCAGCGCCGGCGCCGGCCGTGACGCCCGGACCGGGCTGCGATCCGGAAGGGGTCCTGCCGGTGAACCGACATGCCGCGGCGCGCCGGAGGCGCGCGATCTCGGGCGCCCCGAACGGCGGGGCTGTGCTGCTTGCCGCGATCCTCGCGGGCCTGGTGCTGCTCTCTTCGCCGAGCCTCGCGGCGCCCCGCCCGGCGGCGAACCTCCCCGCGGCCGACCATGAACAGTCCGGCGCGCTGGTGGTTGCCTGCTGCGAGCTGATGGACTATCACCCGGAGGTCTTCGGGCGGCTGGTGAGCATCGCGTCGAAGGAAATGCCGGTGCTCGTCGTGGCGGCGAATTCGAAACAGCAGCGCGAGGCGCTGGCGCTGCTGGGGGGCGCCGGGGCGGCGCTGGGCAACGTCCGCTTCGTGCGGAGCCCGCTGGACACCATGTGGGTCCGCGATTACGGCGGGTTCTTCCTCCGCACGCCCGCCGGGGGAATGACGGTGCTGGACGCCGGGTACGTCGCCCTCGAGGCGGGCGGGCGCAGGCGGGACGACCGCTTCCCCCGCCGGCTCGCCGGGGTCCTCGGCGCGCCCGTGCGCCGGACCGCCCTGACGCTCGACGGCGGCAACGTCCTGACCAACGGCGACGGGCTCTGCGCGGTCTCCGAGACGCTCATCGAGGAAAACGTCGCCCGGTCTCACCGGACCGCCCCGGCCGTGCGGAAAACGCTCCGCCTCGCCCTCGCCCAGCAGGAGCTCGTCGTTCTCGAACCGCTGGCCGGCGAGGGCACCGGGCACGTGGACATGTTCCTGACCTTTCCGGCCGTCGACGCGGCCGTGGTCGGTCGCTACGACCCGAAGGACGATCCCGTCAACGCCGCGATCCTCGACCGCAACGCCCGCCGCCTGGCCGGGAAGCTCACCTCCCGCGGGCCGATGAAGGTCTACCGCGTCCCCATGCCCTCACGCGACGGCGGCGTCTGGCGGAGCTACACCAACGTGGTCCTGCTGCCCAGAACGATCCTCGTTCCGACCTATCGCGGACAAAATCCGCGGATCGAGCGGGAGGCGATGAAGGTTCTCGCGACCGCTTCAGGTCGGCGGGCGGTGGGCATCAACGCCGATTCGCTGATCGCCAGCGAAGGCGCGCTGCACTGCGTGACGCTCGGGCTCCCGCGGGCGCGGGCGCTGGACGCCGCCCTGGCCGGCTCGCGTCCGGGCGCGTTCCTCAAGCCCTGGCGCCGGGTCCGGCTCGCCCGCCGGCGGGCGCAAAAGGCAAACCACGACAGGTATCCGGGGCCCTGAGGAGACAGGTCTGCGATGCTGCGATTTCCGGGGCCGGCTCTCGAAGGCCGACCTCGTTGGTCCATGAGAATCATTCGCGTAACCAAGGGGGAAATCAAACGGCTCGGGGAGTTTTTCTTCGGATTTCCGGTCGTGGTTCGGCGAATCGCGCCGGACCAACAACGCCGGGGGCGGCGGGGCTACTTCTCGCCGGTCAGGAAGAGCCGCTTCGGCTGGTCGTGGAGGACGTCGCGGGCGAGGGCGAGCGCGTCGTCAGGGTCCAGGTCGCCGCGGTCGATCTTCTCGTAAAGGACGTTGCCCAGCACCCGGCGGGTCACCCGCGCGCGGGCATAGGTCCACTCCACGCACCACCCGTCGGAGAAGAACCCCGCCAGGCGCGTCGCGGGGACCATCTCCAACCGACGATGCCACGCCGCATGCATCACCGAGGGGTAGAAGGTGTGCCACCAGTACCCGCCCAGCGAAAGGTTGTGGTAACCCAGCGCCGCGGCGCACCAGACGGGCTCGTCCGGCTCGAACCCCGTGAGAATGTTGAAGTGCAACCAGGGGAACTCCCCCAGCAGGCAGCCGAACGTCTGGGCGAACTCGCGCGAGGCCTTTGCCACCGGGTGAGGTCGGCCGGGGGTGACGAACTGACAGCCGTAGCAGAGCTGGAGGAGGCTCGTGTGACCCTCCAGCGCCTCGCAGACCGCCCGCAGCCGGGCGACCGAGTGCTCCGGCGAAGTTCCCCGC
>CAYTQL010000266.1:0-4536 GCA_964439555.1 uncultured Planctomycetaceae bacterium
AGAGAGGAGAGAGTAGAAAGTAGAGAAGAGGCTGACGCCTCAGCGGGCCCACCAACGCCCGTGAGCGTCAAGGCCTCTCCTGCGGTTTCCTTTCTCCTTTCTGGACAACGGAATATGCTCAGTCCATGGCCTTCGCCTTTGAAAAACTCCATGTCTACCAGAAGGCCGTCTCGTTCGCCGACGCCGTCTGCACGCTGACCAAGGGCTTTCCACGGGGCTATTTCTTCCTTGCCGACCAACTCAACCGGGCGGCCCTTTCCATCGCCGCCAACATCGCCGAAGGCAACGGCCGCTTTACGAAACCCGACCGCCACAACTTCTTCGGCATCGCGAGAGGAAGCGTGCAAGAATGCGCTCCACTCCTCGAACTCGCCTGTCGCAGAAGCTGCTCGAACCGCCCCGGCATGGACAGATGAAAGCCGACCTCGAAGAAATCGCCCGCATGCTCTCCGGCCTGATCAACGGCCTGGACAAACGAGAGACCTGAGGCTGACACGATCTGCGAGGTGATTTGACTTGCGAATATCCGGATTCAGCATATAATCGGGGAAGCGTTTCGGTCCGGGTTTCGCTCGGCGCGTCACGGTCTGGGCTGAGGCATTCTGCTCTGTGTCCAGTGGAAGGAGGAGTCCCCATGGGTACAGTTTCGCTGCGCTCGATGGTCATCGTCTTCTGTCTGGCATTTTCCCTGTTCCTCCCGGCGCTGCCGCTGAAGGCGGCCCCGATGATCGCCTGGACCGAGGCGACCGGCGGCGTCACGCTCGCCAACCGGGACGGCGGCGGGGCTTCGGCCCTTGTCACCGGCGTCGTGTCGGTGGAGGAGGTGCACTTCCACCCGGCAGACGAGGACTGGTACTGGTTCGACTGGCACACGATCTACCGGGCCGGGTTCAACGGCTCGAACCGGCAGACCGTGATCACCGACGGCGACATGTACACCTCCGCCGGCGACTTCGCCCTGGACACCGTCGGCGGGCACGTCTACTGGTTGAACGTCAATAAGGAACTCCACCGGGCCGAACTCGACGGGTCCAACCCCACGCTCATCCGCACCGGCGTGGACTGGAAGCGCGCCCTGGGCGTCGACCCGGTGGGAGGCAAGCTCGTCTACGGGCGGTACGAGGCCTCTGACACGGTCCTGTACATGTCCGATCTGGACGGCGGAAATGAGACGCGCCTTACCGCGATCTCGCCCACCTGGGCGATTACGGACATCGCCATCGATTCCGCCAACGGGCACATCTACTGGACCGAAAGCGCCCAGTCCGCCAATGAGCGGGTCCGCCGGCTGGGGATGAGCCCGGGTACGCCGACCACGATCATCGACGCGGAACTGGGCAACCTCAACGACGTGACGCTCGACCCGGACGCGGGCAAGCTGTTGATGGTCGAGTCGACGTACGGGCGGATTTACCAGGCCGACCTGGACGGCGGCAACTTCGAGACGCTCGTCGACGGGCTCTCCCAGCCGCGCCACATCGCCTACGCGCCGACGCCGGAGCCCGGCACGGTCGCCCTCGTACTTCTGGGCGTGGCGGGGCTTTTGCGACGCCGGCGGCGCTGAGCGGCGCCGCCAAAGCGCGAGGCTTCCGGGTCGGCTCAAGCGTCCGCCTGCCCGCATTCAGCCGGACGGGGCGCTCTTTTTCTTGCGGGCCTTGCGGGCGAGCTGGGTTTCCTGCACGGCGATGCCGATGACGGCGGGCACGGCCACCAGGAGCGGCAGGAGATAGGTGTTGGTGCGGATCGATCGGAGGATGGGCTCAAAGAGGCGGGGGCTTTCCATCAGCAGCGCCAGGAGGGCGAAGACGACCATCCCCGAGCCCTGGAGCGAGGTGAAGACCACCACCACGAACCGGAAGATCACGAACGCCAGGAGCCCGAGGGTGATCAGCCCGATCAGCGCGCCGACCCAGGCGTTCGCCTGGGGCGAGGCCGACCCGGCCGCGTTGGCGATCGCCCCCCACGTAACGAACCCGATCACCGAGCCGGCCAGTCCGCCCATGATGCTGATGGCGAACTTCCACGCCGGCCAGGCGACCGCCCCGAAAATCACCGCACCGGCGATGCCCGCGTACAACCACGTATGCTCGCCATGGAGGTGTTCGCCGATCCAGGCGCCGACCATCGCCCCGAGAATCGCGGCGTTGGCGACCACCAGCACCTTGAAGATCTTCCAGCCCTGGAGCAGGTAGACCAGCCCCGCCCCGAGCAGCAGGATCGACTCGATGGCCCCGAGGGCGAGCATGGCGTCGGTCAGCTCGCCCGTGGAGGGGACCTCGAGCTGCCGGAAGCGCTCGATCAGCTCCCGGCCGCGGGAGGCGGCGTCGTTGATCGGCTGAGTCTGTGCGTTCATCGTCTCGGAAGCGCCCGGATAGGGACCCGCACGGGGCTGTTGCGTTACATCGGCTGAACCGGGGGAAAATAATCGGGAAAACAGCGTCTCCGCGGTCGCCGCCTCAGCGGTACCGTTTCCCCCGGGCCGCTTCGAGGTCTGACCGGGCGAGGGCGAGCTTCTGGGAATCGTGGAGCCCCTCGACGGCGCGGGCGAGGTTCTCCTCCGCTTTGTCGTACTGGTGGAGGTAGCGCCCGTAGAGCACGCCGAGCATCAGGTGGATGTCCGGACGATGGGGGTAGTTGGGATAGTGTCGCAGGAAGCGCTCGTACGCGTCGGCCGCGGCGGGATAGCGCCCGGTGGCCATGAGCTGATTGGCGACGTCCAGTTGCTGCTGGCGGGGGAGCACCGGGTCCTCGGCGACCTGCACCAGCTCGAGGTACGGTTCGAGGGCGTCCTCCATATGGTGGCGTTCGACGGCCTGGGTGATCCGGCGCCGCAGCTCCATCTCGCGGTTGACCGCCGCGGTCGGGCGGTTCTCCTCCACGGTGTGGGATTCCACCCACGCCTGGGGCTTGATCGGGGGTTTCTGCGCCGGGCGGTAGCGGGAGAAGGGGTCCCAGCCCTCGGCGACCATCCGCTGGTACTTCCCGCGGCGTCGGCGGTTGCGGATCAGGTTGAGCAGGTCGAACACGTCGCGCGGGAGCATGCGCATCGCCAGCAGCGCCGCGGCCACGCCGATCCCGTAGACGTACCCGGCCGAGTGGGCCACGTACGCCACCCCGCCCCCGCCGCGGGCGCCGGGCAGCACGGGGCTCAGCGACATCCAGAGGTTCCAGACGAACTGGAACAGCAGGAAGTAGATGCTGGAGATTTGGAAATAGGTGATGAAGTAGAAGAACACCAGCAGCGTCACCCGCACGCGGGGGAAGAGCACGAGGTAGGCGCCGGTGACCGCGGAGATCGCCCCGGAGGCCCCGAGGACCGGTGCGGCCCCGGAGAGCAGGACGTAGCCCAGCCCGGCGATCACGCCTCCGCCGAGGTAGAACGCCGCGTACCCGAGATGCCCGAAGCGATCGTTGATCGCGTTCCCGAAGACCCACAGGAAGACCATGTTCCCGATCAGGTGCATCCACCCGCCGTGGAGGAACATGCTGGTGAAGAACTGCCCGAGCGTGGGGAAGTCCGGTTGGAGCATCAGCAGGTCGATCTTCTGGAAATCGACCATCTGCGCCTGCCAGTCGTACGACCAGAGGAACAACAGCACGTTCGCCGCGACCAGCGCGTAGTTCACCCACGGTCGGCGGGACATCCGGTAGTCGGTTCGAATCGGAATCAGCATGGCGCGTCCGGCGGCGGCAGGTCGGCCCCTCGCGGGCGTTCGAGATAGTGTACCCGCCGCCGGCGGCGAGTTCGAGGGCGCGGCGGGGTTGCGCCGGGGGGCGGGCTATCGGAGCTTCGCGACGACCCGCGCGGTGAACTGCTCGAGCAGCTCGGGCAGGGGAGACTCGAAGTGCACGACGACCTCCCCGCCCTTGCGCGGGCCCACCGTGCCCTTGTTGCGCGAGAAGTCCCGGACGATTCCCCGCGAGGCCCCCTCGACGACCCCCTCGGCCGTGGCGAAGGTGCACAGGCTCCAGGCGTCGGTGAGCGTCCGGTCGGTGGGGTTGCGGAACGCCCCGGTAACGGTGATCATCTCGCTGCTGACCGAGGTCTCCATCCGCTCGGAGGGCACGGCGATGCAGGTCATGCCCTCGGGGAGCCGCTCAGAGGAGGTGAAGACGACCGGTTTCGAGGTGAACTCCGTCGGCGGGGCGTTGACCCGCAGGGAAAAGGGCACCGACGCGTGGGCGGGGATGTACTCGATGACCTTCATCGGCAGTTGCCGCATGCGCCCCTCGAGGTCGCGGATGCGGATGCGGAGCGTCGCCCGGGCGACTGCATGATCGTGATCGTTGCGGACCTCGCCGAGCAGGATGCTCGTGGCGTGGGTGCCCCCGGGGACCGGGCGCAGGTCGGTGGCGCGGATCTTCGCATCGCCCCGGCTTTCGGGCTCGCCGATGCCCGCGACGGGGTCGACCGCCTGCGGGCCCGGATCGTCTGCGGCGTGGAGCGGTTCGGTGCGGTCATCCGACCGGGGCGTCGGGGGCGGGGGCTTCGGCGTCGAGAGCCCGTGCTCGGCGAGCACCTCCGCCTTCTTCTGC
>CAYTQL010000267.1:0-4530 GCA_964439555.1 uncultured Planctomycetaceae bacterium
GGCTACCTCGACGCCAACGGGTCGGACTACCCCTTCCGCCGCAACGGGCGCGTGCTGCGGGCGGCGAACCCCCAGGATGAAATCGACTACCGCCACCTCGCCGGGTCCGCCTCGGAGGAGGCGGCCTTCTGCAAACGCCAGATCCGCGAGCTGAAACTGCCGATGAAGCTCGTCAACGTCGAGCACCTGCTCGGCGGCGAGCGGATCGTGTTCTACTTCTCCGCCGCATCGCGCGTGGACTTCCGTGAGCTGGTCCGCCGCCTCGCCGGCGAGTACCGCACGCGGATCGAGATGCGCCAGGTCGGCGCCCGCGACGAGGCGCGCCTCGTGGCCGACTACGAACGCTGCGGACGCCCCTGTTGCTGTCACCAGTTCCTCAAGGACCTCAAGCCCGTCTCCATGCGCATGGCCAAGACGCAGAAGGCCACGCTGGATCCCTCGAAAATTTCCGGGCGGTGCAGCCGGTTGATGTGCTGCCTGCGGTACGAGGACAAGGGCTACGAGGAGCTGCGCAAGAAGCTCCCGCGGCGGAACCAGTGGGTGCGCCTGGACAACGGCGTGATCGGGCGGGTCGTCGATACGCAGATTCTCACGCAACTGGTCCGCCTGCAACTGGCCGACAAGACGCAGATCGCCGTGGACGTCGAGGACATCGTCGAGCGGAACGTCAAGCCGCCCGAGCCCGGCGAGGGAACCCGCCCGAAGCGCGACAAGTCGGGCGACCGCGGCGGCGGAAACGGGCGCGAAGAGGGCGGCAAGCCGGAGGGCAAGAAGCCCGCGGATGCCTCGGAGCAGACGAAGCAGGCCTCCGGACCGCCCGACGACGGCAAGGGCGACGGGGAGGACGGCAAGGGCGCGCCGAAGCGCAACTCCCGCCGGCGCCGACGGCGTCGCAAGAGCAAGGGCAAGGCGCAGAAGTCCTCCGGCGCCGGCGGCGGGAAGAAGAAGGGCGCCCGCAAGAAACGCCGCCGCCCGCGCAACAAGAAGAAGTCCGGCGGCTCGGGAAACTGAGCGCCGCACGATCCGCCCCGCCGGGCGGGGGCGCGCGGCGGTCCGCCCTTGCCTTGACCGGCGGCGGGGGGCATGATCGTTCCCGAGGCGACGGGTCCTTTCTGTCATTCTGATCTCGGGAGCGATCATGGCGATTCCGGAAGCGGATATCCTCGCGGGCCTGGGCAAGCCCGCCGGCCCGCCCGAACCGAGCCCGAAAAAACTCTCCCCGCTGATCGACCGCTTCGGGCAGTACATCCACCGCGACTGGCCGGGCAAAACGCACTCCGAAGCGCAGCTCGACGCCGCCCGCAAGCTCTCGGCCGAACTGTACCCCCGCCGCCGGGGCGGGGAGTAGCTCGCCCGGTTTCCGGAGTTCGCCATGTAGAAATGGATTCGCGGACGCAGAAACAAGCGGGGTCAGCCGCCCGGGACGCTGGTGTACGTCGGCGAGCGCCAGACCGACGAGGTGACCCTCCGCGTCATCGACTACAACGAGCAGCGCTGCGAGGAATATGCGTCGGTCGCGCCGGGCGAGGCCGTCGGATACCGCCGGTCCGACTCGGTCACCTGGATCAACGTCGACGGACTGCATGACGTGAGCGTCATCGAGACGCTCGGGGAGGGCTTCGGGCTGCACCCGCTGGTGCTCGAGGACATCGTCAACACCGACCAGCGACCGAAGGTCGAGCCCTACGACGAGTACCTCTATGTCATCCTCAACATGCTCCGGCACGACGAGGGGGGCGATACCATCGTCGAGCAGGTCTCCCTGGTGCTCCGGGGCAACTGCGTGCTGAGCTTCCAGGAACGCGAGGGCGACGTGTTCGACACCATCCGCCGGCGCCTGCGTGACCGGCGCGGACGCATCCGGGGGATGGGGGCGGACTACCTTCTCTACGCCCTGATGGACGCGGTGGTCGACGAGTACTTCGTCATCGTCGAGGGCGTCGGCGAGCGCATCGAGCACCTCGAAGGCGAGGTGATCTCCAACACCGACTCCACCGTCGCCGAGACGATCCAGGCGCTCAAACGCGAACTGCTGTTCCTCCGCAAAAGCGTCTGGCCGCTGCGGGACGTGCTCACACGCATGCCCAAGCACGAGGAGTTCATCTCCGGGACCACGCAGCTTTACCTTCGCGACGTGGCCGATCACGCCGAGCAGATCGCCGACGCGCTGGAGACCTTCCGCGACATGTCCGCCGGGCTCATGGGCACCTACCAGTCCACCGTCTCCAACGGGATGAACGAGGTCATGAAGGTGCTTACGATCATCGCCACCATCTTCATCCCGCTGAGCTTCGTGGCCGGGTGGTACGGGATGAACTTCCAGCACATGCCCGAGCTGGACGATCGGTGGGCGTACCCGACGGTGATCGGGATCTTCGTGCTCATCGCCGGGGGGATGCTGATCTACTTCCGCCGCAAAAAGTGGCTGTAATTTTACAATTACGGTAAGCGCCTGTCCGCGCGGTTGTTACAGGACGGGGTCCGCGACGGGGGCGCGAAGCGGGGCAACGCTCGTCCCGGTGATCATTGACCAAACGGGGATTCCGCTTACAATCGGGGTGCTCGCCCCATCTCGGATGCACAGCGCATCGAGTACGTGGAGGACCCGCTCGCGACTCGTACGTGGGTGAGCGACCCCGACCCGGCGGGTGGGAAGGTGGTGCGCATGCCGCGGCTTGATCCGTCCTTCGACTCGCCTTCGGCTTGCTCGGGATGCCCCGAGCCTCGTCGAAGGGCGTGCTGCGCTGAAGTGGTTCTGGAGGCACTGGAGCCTCGTTTTCTTCTGTCGGCCGACTGGTTGGCGATGCTCGGTCAGTCTGCGCCGGTTCCGGGCTCTTCCTATGCGCTGGTGGATACCGCCGCCAAGACCGGCCCGCCCTCGTGGTGGATGGACTTCAACGCCGCCGACGGGCGTCACGTCCGCGCCGCGGAGCTGAGCTGGTCCGAGCCGGCCGGCTCGCAGGTCCGCGCGTCCCTGGCGTTTCCCGGGCTGAGTTGGTCGGTCGAACAGATCGACGGTCGGGGGTTCCTCTCGCTCTCGTTGCCCGGCGAGGGCTTCGCCGCCGAGCCCGGGGCGCCGCGCGTTCCGGTGTACCGGGAGTTGCTTTCGATCCCGCAGGGCGCCGAGTTGAGCGTCTCGGCGAGCGGGGACGGATGGGAACTGCCCCTGGACGCCTGGGGCATCGACGTGCCGCTTGCACCGCTCCAGCCCTCGGCCGCGAAGCAGCCCGGCGCCGAGGCGCCCTTCACCTGGGACGAAGCGGCATACGAGCCGACCGAATTCGACGCCGCCGCCCCGGTCCGCGCCGTCTCCGTCGGCGCGGGGGCGGGGCGGGAGCTGGTGCTGCTCGAAGCCCAGCCGGTGCAGTACGACCCCGCCGGACGACTGAAGGTCTACGAGGAGTTCGACCTGACCCTGGAGCTCTCCGGCGCCCCGGCTGCGGCGGTGGACGCCGGCTCGGCGATCGCTCCGGCGGCGATCAGCGCCGGGGCCAAGGCGGCCGGGCGGCTGCTGGTGATCACTCACCCCTTCCTGCGCACGGCCGAGCTCGACGCGTACGTCGCCCGGCGCACGAGCGAAGGCTGGACGGTGGACCTCTTCGACACCTCCGAAATCGGAAGCACCACCGACGCGATCGACGCCTTCATCGAGGCCCGATGGGACGATCCCGAGACCCGCCCGGCGGCGCTGCTGCTGGTCGGCGACACCGGGCAGATTCCCGCCTACACCGGGCAGGACAGCAACTCCGCGACGGACCTCTACTATGCCTGCATGGACGGGTCGAGCGACTTCTACCCGGACCTGCCCGTGGGGCGATGGGCGGTGAGCACCGAGGCGCAGCTCGCGACCGTCGTCGCCAAGACGCTCGACTACGGGACGAACAAGACCGACTGGACCTCCCGCGCCGCTTTCCTGGCCGGGGACGACAATTCGCACATCTCCGAGGGCACGCACAACTACGTCATCGACCAGTACTTCACGCCCAACGGGTACACCAGCGACACGCTCTACGAGGTGACCCACGACGCCGGAACCCAGGACGTCCGCGACGCCTTCAACGACGGACGGGTCATCGGCGTCTACTCCGGGCACGGGTCCACCACCGCCTGGGCCGACGGGCCGAGCTTCTCCCAGAGCGACGTCCGCAACCTGACCAACGCGGACATGCAGCCGCTGGTGTTCAGCTTCGCCTGCCTGACGGGCAATTTCGCCCAAGGCGAGAGCTTCGCCGAGACCTGGCTTCGCGAGGGCGACGGCGGCAGCGTCGCCTTCTGGGCCTCGAGCACCTACAGCTACTGGTACGAAGACGACATTCTCGAGAAGAAGCTCTTCGAGGCGATGTTCGAGGAGGGCGCCTACAGCGTCGGTGCGGCCACGCTGCGGGCGAAGGAGCTCTTCCTCGACCACTACGGCGTCGGCGGCGGGCCCGCCACCACGCTGCGGTACTACTATGAGGCGTACAACCTCCTCGGCGACCCGACGCTGGAACTGGTCGGGCTCGAGATGGGCGTCGCCTCCGGGCCGGAGCT
>CAYTQL010000268.1:0-3855 GCA_964439555.1 uncultured Planctomycetaceae bacterium
AGCGGCTTGCCGGAGATCTCGCTGGCGTAGTCGTTCTCGCGGGCGGTCGACTCGGTGACGAATTCCTCCTGCCCTTCGTCGTACCAGCCCTCGTAATGCCCGCGGTAGATCTCGTCCCACTCGACGAGGCGGCGGATGATCTCCTGGACCCGCAGTTCGTGGCGGGGCTCGGAGGTGCGGATGAAGTCGTCGTGGCTGATGAGCAGGTCCCGCCAGAGGCTCTGGAAGTGCACCACGTTTTCATCGGCCAGGGCCTTCGGCTCCGTGCCCTTTTCGGTGGCGGCCTTGAGCATCTTCACGCCGTGCTCGTCCGTGCCCGTCAAAAAGCGGACCTCCCGCCCGGCGGCGCGGAAGAACCGCGCCAGCACGTCGGCGGCGATCGTGGTGTAGCTGTGACCGATGTGCGGTTTGTCGTTGACGTAGTAGATCGGCGTGGTGACGTAGTATGATTCGCTCATGGGCGCTCCATTGCTGCACAACAGGCCTCTCGCCTGCCGAGCGGGGGGTTCCCGGGACTGGGCAGTCTATCAGCCCACCCCGGACCGCTCAACACAGCGCCCCGATCAGTCGGGCGCCGGTCCGGAGCGAAGGACTGGGCGCCGTAGTCTGGAGCGCAGGACACCGCAGGCGGCCGGGCACCAACCACGCCGACCGCGGGAAGAAGGACCGTTGCGCGAACGTGGTGGGTGCTCGCCCTGCGGGCTGGGCTCCAAACCACGTCGCCCGCGCGAGGCAGGCCACTACCCGATCTTGCGCTTCAAACCTACGGCGCCTGCCTCAGTTCCGCGGGGCGGTAGCGTCCTCGAGCTGCTCCTGCGTCATCGGGGCGACGACGGCCTCGGCTGGGGGGTTTGCCGATTCGGGGCTGATCATCAGCAGCATCGGCGCGAGCATCGCGGCCGAGCCGGGGCTCTCGTATCGCCCGGTGAGCGTGGCCGCGTTTCCATCGCGGGCGATCTTCATCGACTCGACGAAGCCCAGCAGCGGGCTAAGCATCCGCCCCATCGCCGGTCGACGATTGATCATGCGGCGCAGCTCGCCGCTGCCCTCGTCGATCACTTCCTCCTTGAACTCATCAACCGCGCGTCCGAAGGCGTCCTCCCGCCCTTTCAGCCCGCGGAAGCGGGCCTTGAGATCCAACGATCCCTCCTTGAGCTTCACCGCGGCGACCCCGTCGCGCAGCGGTTCGACGATATCCGCCTCGCGGTAGCTTTCGGAGAAGTGCACCGCGCCCCAACCGAGCCCGGAGCGGTCGGCATCGGCGATGAGCCCGGCAAGGGGCTTGTTCTGCTTGAGCGGCGCGGCGTCGCCCTTGATCGCGTTGATGACCGCCGCGGTGGGCAGCTTCTGCTCCCGCGGGCCGCCGACGATCACCAACCGCGTCGGCGAGAGAAGCACGATCTCGAACTGCCGTTCGAACCGGACGGCGTCCACGCCGGCGATCTTCGTCGGCTCAATGCCCAGGGCCCCCACGGCCGACTTGAACGCCTCCGGGTCGTAGAGCCCGCGGAGCGTGAGCACGAGGAAACCCTTGTCGTGGTCCAACTCGGAGGACAGGGCGAACGTGGCGGCGTCGATGCGGAAGTTCCCGGCCATCTCGACCACCTTCAGAACCTGCGCGGTCCAGGCCCTGGACATCGCGGCCGGGTCGATCTTCACGTCCCCGGGCAGCTCCAGCTTGTCGAACGTGATCGGCCCGCCGTCGCCGAAGCGCAGGGCTGACTGGGCGAGCAGACCGATGTTGGACGGCATGGCCCAGGCGTCGGAGGCCAGGGCCTTGGCGTCCGGGGCGGGGGCGGCGAAGGCTTTCCCGCGGATCGCCGCCAGCGCCCGGCGGGCGTAGAGGCCCAGGAAGGGCTCGTCGGTCCCGGCGAGCTTCTCCAGCCGCTTGACCGCCCCCTTCGCCTTCAGTTCGCCGAGCGTGCGAATCGCCATCAGGCGGCGAATCTTCGGGGCCTGACCGGTCGCTTTGAGGCGGGCGATGAGCTGCCGGGCCCGCTCGCGGACCTCGGCATCCTCGCTTTCGAGCAAGGGCTTGAGCTGGTCGATCGCACCCGGCCCGGCCGCGGCGATCGCCTTGTGGGCCTTCTCCCGCGTCTGGAACTCGTCGGACCCGAGCTGCTCGATCAGCCCCGAGATGTCCGCATCCCGCTCGGCGGAAAGCTCATCCAGCATGGTCTGCGCGGTCACCTCGACGCCCTTCGTGCGCCAGTAGGCGTCGGTGGGCATGTAGTCCAGCGCCTCGGTGCTCCCCCCGCTCAGCGCGGCCATCAGCAGCATCATCATGCTCATTTCGTTCATTGCCCTTGCACTCCTTTCCGGTCAGAGATAATTCCGACGCACCAACCGCACGTCAAGTTCCCGACGCCGACCGGCCTCGAGCCCGGCGGGCGCGCGTCTGTTCTGCGGCACGGGCAGGGCGCCCCGGCACGCGCGGACGAGGCGCCCATGGTACGAATGCGCCGCGCACCGGACCCGCTTCCTCATCCGGGCTCCGAGCCTCAGGCGTCTTCGCCGCTGATCACGAAGATCGCCAGGTCCGCGTCCCGGTTCGCATCGCCTTCGGCCTCCCGGCCGGCTTCGGTGTCCAGGGCGATGCGCTCGTGGATGGTAATGTCCTTGGCGGCGCAGAAGTCCTCGAAGTCGGCGAGGGTCAGGAAGCGGATGTTCGGCGAGTCGTACCACTGGTAGTGGAGCTGCCCGCTCAGCGGCGCCCGCCCATGGGCGTGGAGCATCTCGCGAAGCTTGTAGTATCCGAAGTTCGGGAAGCTCACGATGCATCGGCGTCCGACCCGCATCATCTCGCCGACGACGCGCTCGACGTGCCGGATCGCCTGGAGCGTCCGCGAGAGGACCACGACGTCGAACTGCTGATCGCCGAACATCGGGAGCCCCTCGTTGAGGTCGGCGTGGATCACGTCCAGTCCGCGCCGGGCGGCCTCGATGACCGATGACTCGTCCAGTTCCACGCCGGCGAGGCGTCCGTGGGCCCGGCGACTGAGCAGTTCCAGCAGCCCCCCGGGCCCGCAGCCGAGGTCCAGCACGCTGAGGTGCGGCGGGATCAGCTCGGCGATCCGGTCGTAGTCCAGCCGCTCGGAATGGAAGATGCTGGTGGGATGGTGGTTCTCCGCCGGCGGTCCGGCATCGGGGGCCCGGGCGTTCGGAGCGTCCGAGAGCCGCGTCAGGAAGCCCTCCACCAACCGGCCGTAGCGGTCGCGATCGTGAGGCAGCAGGAAGGCGTCGTGCCCGCACGCCGAGTCGATGTTGCAGTAGGTCACCCGTTTGTGCCCGCTCAGCAGGGCCCGGACGATCTGCCGCGACTGACCCGACGGGAAGAGCCAGTCGCTCGTGAAGCTCACCACCAGCCACCGGCAGGTCGCCGGGTCGAGGGCCTCGGCGATCTCGTCGTCGTCGGCGCCGAGGTCGAAGAGGTCCATCGCCCGCGAGAGGGTGACGTAGCTGTTGGCGTCGAACCGTTCGACGAACTTCTCGCCCTGGTAAGCGAGGTAGGAACCGACGGAGAAGAGTTTCTCGCGGTCCCCGGCCACGTCGCGCGGCTCGAGACGGTCGGGCTCGAACTTCCGCTGCATCGCCTCGGGGGACAGGTAGGTGATGTGCCCGAGCATGCGGGCGATCGCGAGCCCCACGTCCGGGCGCGGGCCCGCGTCGTAGTACTGTCCGTCGCGGAAGTCCGGGTCGCGGAGGATCGCGTTGCGTCCGACCACTTCGAACGCCAGGGCCTGGGAGGTCAGCCGGGCGCTGGTGGCGATGGCGACCGTCCCGCGCACCCTCTGCGGGTAGCGCGTGGCGAAACACATCGCCTGGTGCCCGCCCATCGACCCGCCCACGACCGCC
>CAYTQL010000268.1:3865-4527 GCA_964439555.1 uncultured Planctomycetaceae bacterium
CCCAGATGATCGACGAGGCGCGCCTGCGCGCGGACCATGTCGCCGACGGTGACCGTGGGGAAATCCGTCCCCCACGGGGTCCCGTCCGCCCGCGGGGTGTTCGGGCCGGTCGTCCCGCGACAGGAACCCAGCACGTTCGGGCAGATCACGAAGTACCGCTCCGTGTCGATCGGCTTGCCCGGACCGACCATGATGTCCCACCAGCCGGGCTCGTCGTCGGCGTCGTGAGCGGCCACATGCGAATCGCCGCTGAGGGCGTGGCAGATCAGCACCACGTTGGCCCGTGCGGCGTCGAGCTGCCCGTAGGTCTCGTAGGCCACCTCCACGGCGGGCAGCTCGCCGCCCTGCTCCAGGGCGATCGGGCCCTCGAAGGTCACCTGACGGGCGTGCATCAGCGGCGCGGCGCTGCGGACGGCGTCGGAGCTGTCGAACGTCGGCTCGCTCACGCGGTCCCCCCGGCCGCCTGCCTCAACGCCGCGTCGAGGTCGGCGAGGATGTCCTCGACATCCTCGATGCCCACGCACAGGCGGATGTACTCGGGCGAGACCCCGGTCTGGCGCTGCTGGGCCTCGGTCAACTGCTGGTGCGTCGTGCTGGCCGGGTGGATCACCAGCGTCTTGGCGTCGCCGATGTTGGCGACGTGGCTGGCGAGTTGTACCGCG
>CAYTQL010000269.1:0-4527 GCA_964439555.1 uncultured Planctomycetaceae bacterium
AGCTCAAGCTTGCCGCACGATTCTAAGAAGGAGCAGCGCATGGCTCAACGAGCATTCCCGCCGCAGTTTCTCTGGGGCGTCGCCACCGCCAGCTACCAGGTCGAGGGCGCCGTGGACGCCGAGGGACGCGGCAAGAGCATCTGGGATACCTTCTCCCACACGCCGGGCAAGGTGACCCACGGACACACCGGCGACGTCTCCTGTGACCAGTTCCATCGCTACGCCGAGGACGTCGAACTGATGAAGGAGTTGGGCGTCGGGGCGTACCGCTTCTCCATCGCCTGGCCGCGGGTGTTTCCCGAAGGGTCCGGACAGCGGAACCCGCAGGGCTTCGACTACTACCATCGCCTGATCGACGCGCTGCTGGAGGCGGACATCAAGCCTTGCCCGACGCTCTACCACTGGGACCTGCCCCAGGCGCTGGAGGACGCCGGCGGCTGGCCGGAGCGGGAAACGGCCAGGCACTTCGCCGAGTACGCGCAGGCCTGCTTCGAGGAGCTGGGCGACAAGGTCGAGATGTGGATCACCTTCAACGAGCAGCCGTGCATCTGCTACGGAGGGTACGGCGAGGCATGGATGGCGCCGGGACGGCGCGACATGGCGCAGGCCTTCCGGGCGGTGCACCACACGAACCTCGCTCACGGCCTGGCGGTGCAGGCGTTCCGCGACGTCGGACGTCGCGGGAAGATCGGCGTGACGCACAACGCCATCGCCCACCTGCCCGCGAGCCGGCGGGAGGAGGACATCCGGGCGGCCGCCCTGGCCGATGACAAGCAGAACCGCATGTACCTCGGGCCCCTCTACGGCAAAGGCTATCCGCAGCGCTATCTCGAGAAGCGCGGGCTCTCCGTGCCCGTCGAGGACGGCGACATGGAGCAGATCGCCCGACCGACGGATTTCCTCGGGCTCAACTTCTATTTCCAGCAGGTAGTCCGCGCGGACGAGCAGAGCCCTGACGGCTACGCCGGCGCGCCGATGTGGCAGGAGCGGACGGACTTCAACTGGCCGATCACGCCGCAGGGAATCCGCAACACGATGCGGTGGCTGAGCGACGAGTACGGCGCCCCGCCGATCTACGTCACCGAGAACGGCTGTGCGATGCCCGACGTGCTCAGCGCCGACGGGACCGCCTGCCGCGACCCGCGGCGGATCGACTTGCTGAAGCGCTACATCGGCGCCTGCGCCGAGGCGATCGCCGAGGGCATCGACCTGCGGGGTTACTTCCTGTGGTCGTTCATCGACAACTTCGAGTGGCTCAGCGGATACACCAAGCGGTTCGGAATCGTCTACTGCGACTACGTCAACCAGCGCCGTGTGCCGAAGGACAGCTTCTACTGGTACCGGGACTGCATCCTCGGCTATGCGGAGCTGTAGCCGCGGCTCAACCGCGAACGCGTCAGAAGCTGGGATGCAGGGGACGCAGCTTCGCGGGCGTGGAGGGCTGTGTGTCCTGCATCCTGTGTCCCGTATCGTTCCGCCGAGGAAGGGCCGATGCCGATTGATTTCTCCGAAGAACGCTGGACCGAGGTCGCCGAGGACGCCCGGCTCTGGTGGGCGGGCGAGCTGGGGCGTCCGCTGATCCAGATTCGCCTGACCGGGCGAGACCCCGGGCGCCCCGAGCCGCCGATTCCGGCCTACTCCCGCGCGACCACCGCCTACCGGTGGGACGAGTACTCCGCCGAGCAGATCATCGACCGCCACGACTGGGACCTGTCGCGCGTGGAGTTCCTCGGCGACGCCTTCCCCCGCTTCTGGTCGGATTTCGGCCCCGGGGCGCTGGCGACGATGATCGGCGGCGAAGCGGAGATCGCCACCGGGACCGTCTGGTTCCACCCGCCCGAGCGGAAGGAGCCGGCGGAACTGAGCTTCCGCTACGACCCGGACTGCGACGTGGCGAGGCGGCTGCGGAGCCTCTACCGCGCGGGCGTCGAACGCTGGGGCGATGCGGTGCAGCTCGCGATGACCGACCTCGGCGGCGCGGTGGACGTGCTGAGCACCTTCCGCCCGAGCGAGACGCTGCTGCTGGACCTCTACGACTGTCCGGACGAGGTCGAGCGGCTGACGTGGGAGGTTCACGAGGCCTGGTGGGCGGCGTGGGGGGATTTCGAGCGCATCCGCCGCCCGGGCAACCGCGGGTATTCCGCCTGGTCGCAGATCTACTCGCCGGACCCGTACTACATGCTCCAGTGCGACTTCGCCTACATGATCGGGCCGGAGATGTTCGACCGGTTCGTGCGCCCGGAGATCGCCGCCTGCTGCGGAAAGCTCGTCAACGGCTTCTACCACCTGGACGGCGTGGGGCAGTTGGCGCACCTCGATTCGCTGCTGCGGATCAACGATCTGGCGGGCGTCCAGTGGGTCCCCGGCGACGGTCAGCCGCCCCAGCCCGAGTGGCCGGACGTGTACCGGAGGCTCATCGACGCCGGCGTGAAGACCCAGACCTGGGGCGATTTCGACACCCTCGACCGCTTCGCCGAGACGCTGCCCACCGTGGAGAACATGGTGATCTTCCTCGAGGGAACCCTCGAGGACCGCGACCGGGCCGAGGCGTTGCTCGAGCGATACGGAGCGTAGCCGCGCCGCCGGGTCCTGCCGGCGCGATGCAGCAACGCCTGGCCGGGTGCCGGGTTCCGGCTCAGCCCTCCACCTGGTCCGGACGGAGCGCCGCTTCCGGTCCTTTTCCGCGGAAGAACTCGCGGAGGATCTCGGCGGCGGCGATGGCGTCCTGGCGGGCGCGCCGCTTGGCGCGCGTGAGGTGTCCGGCAAGGACCTCGTCGGCGGCGAAGCTGCTGAGTCGCTCGTCCCAGAGGCGGACGTCGAGGTCCACCGCCTCGGCGAGCCGGGCGGCCATCGCCCGCGCCTCGCGTGCCTGAGGTCCCTCGGTGTCGTCCATGTTCACCGGCCAGCCGACGACGATTCCGCAGGCGCCGTACTCGTCGGCGAGGCGCTCGATGCGGTCCATCGCCGCCGGCAGGGGCGCGGCGTCGAGGACCTCCACGGGGGAGGCCAGGGCGTCCTCGGTGCTCCCGACGGCAACGCCGATGCGCTTATGTCCGTGATCGATTCCGAGCCAGCGAGGCATACTCTGGGCTTCTCGCCTCCGGGCGGGTCAGACGAACTTCGTACCGTACTTCTCCTCGACCACGCCGACCAGCTCCTTGATCCGTTGGGCGTCGAAGGTGTTGCACACCAGCGTGGCGTCCGGCGAGTGGACCACGATGCAATCGTCCATGCCCAGCACGGCCACGAGGTGGTCGTCTTCCGAGACGATGACGTTGCGGAAGCTGTCGAGGATCACCGGGCGCTTGGCGAGGATGACGTTGCCCACGTCGTCCTGTTCGCAGACGTCCTGCAGCGCCGGCCAGGACCCCACGTCCAGCCATTCGCACTGGAGGTCCACCATCAGCACCTTGGGGTACTTCTCCATGACGGCGAAGTCGATGCTGATCTTCTCGAGCGTCGGGTAGACCTCGGCGAGCGTGTCGGTGTAGCGGTTTTCGCCTCGGACGGCCTCGGTGACGGGGGTGAGCTTCTTGCGGGATTCCGGGAGATTCTCTTCGAGGGCTTGGGCGATCGCCCCGACCTTCCAGACGAACATGCCGCTGTTCCAGAAGTAGTGTCCGCTCTCGACGTAGCGGCGGGCGGTCTGGTGGTCGGGCTTCTCCTTGAAGCCCTCGACGCGGTGGACCCGCGGACTGATCTGCTCGGTTGCGTGGATGTAGCCCAGCCCGGTGTGAGGCCAGTTGGGACGGATGCCGAAGGTCAGCAGGTGGTCGGGGTGGGCCTCGGCGGCGTCGCAGGCGACTTCGACGGCCTCGGCGAACTTTTCGTGCGGGCGGATGACGTGATCGGCGGTGAACACGGCCATGGTGGCTTCGGGGTCGCGTCCCTCGACCAGGGCGGCGCCGAGGGCGACGGCGTTGGCGGTGTCCCGCCCCTCGGGCTCGCCGACGATGTTGCCGGGGGGCAGTTGGGGCAGGGCCTCGGCGACCTGCTCGGCATACTCGGCGTTGGTGACCACGAGGATGTTCTGCTCGTCGAACATCTGCACCAGCCGCTCGACCGCTACGGCGAGCAGGCTCTTGCCGTTGACCAGCGGGAGCAGTTGCTTGGGACGGTGCTGACGGCTGAGCGGCCAGAGGCGCTTGCCTGCTCCTCCGGCCATGATGACGGCGTAACGCATAGAGTCTCTCCGGAGCTTCCGATGCGGATTCGTTGCATGCCTTGCGAAAGTATATAGGCGTTATCGGCGGCGGTCCGCAAGCGGCTGTGCTGCAAGTTTTGCGCAAAGAACGGCGTTCCCTTGTCTGCGCGGCGCCGGGCGAGCATAATCGCCGCACGCCGAAACCGACCGAAAGGCCTTCACGCATGAGCGAACGGAACGACAACGCCGGCGGCGCCCCCGAGGCGGCGCCCAGCGACTTCATCCGCGACGCGGTCCGCGAGGACCTCGCCTCGGGGCGGTTCAGCGAGGTGGTCACCCGCTTCCCGCCCGAGCCCAACGGCTATCTCCATATCGGCCACGCC
>CAYTQL010000270.1:0-4527 GCA_964439555.1 uncultured Planctomycetaceae bacterium
CGAGGACGCGGGCGCTGCGGAGGAAGAGGAATCGACCGGGGACGCCGAAGAGCAGCCCCCCGCGGCCGGCGAGGACGCCGAGACGAGCGCCGAGTCGACCGGGCAGGATGGGGAGGAAGCCGACGGCGAGGATGACGACGGCGAGAGCCGAGAGCCGATGTCCCGGATGTTCAAGGTCGTGCTGATCGCGCTGGGACTGGCGCTGCTCGGCGCGGTGCTGGTGGGCGTTCCCCAGTGGATCGCCGAGCGGCACACCGCCTCGCTGAAGGGACAGGCCACCGTCGAGATGTACCGCGACGCCTCGAAGTGGTTCGAGACCGGCTCGATCGAGGGCATCCCCGAGCAGCACATCCGGTGGATGGTGGAGCAGTGGCTCAGCGGGCGGGTGGACGTTCAGCGGATCGCCCTGGCGGAGAACCGCGCCGCCCTTGAGCGCCGCATCCAGGCGCTGAACAACCCGGCGACCGAGATCTACAAGAACATGGACGCCCCCGCCCGCAAGGCCGAGACCGAGGCCCTGGACAAGCGCAGGAAGGATGTCCAGAAACGCCTCGACGCGGTGATCGAGTTCCGCGACCGGACGCTGGACAACGGCGAGCTGGACTGGGCGGCCCGGTTGGAGGCCTTCCACGAGGTGATGCCCCGGACCTCCGGTCCGGAAAACCCGATCGCCCCGGAGTTCACCTTCGCTGCCCTCCGCAAGCGCATGGAGACCGAGCGGACCGACGAGGAGCAGCGCCGCGATCGCGTGGGGAACAACGAGGAGGTCGTCGCGGCGATCCGCGCCAAGCTTCGCCCGGGCGTCGATCCGCAGGAGGTCGCCCCGGTCCCCGGGTGGTTCCTGGACGTCTCCGACGCCTCGCCGACGATCGGCATTCGCGCGGCGCAGAACGCGGCCGATGCGGATACGTTCCGCAACGTCAATCCCCCCGCCCAGGCGCACGGGAACGTTCTCGGCAAGCGCTACCGCAAGGTGATCTCCTACGTGGCCGTCCAGGCCGGGTGGGACGAGGAGCCCTGGACCTTCCTGGCCGACCAGGACAAGATCGACTACCCGATGATGAGCGCGACCTTCCCGCCGTGCTACCCGGAGTTCTGGGCGACGGCGCATGTCGGCGTGCTCCCGCTGGGGACGATGAACGATGACATGGACCGGGTGGACAGCCCGGCCGACGTGATCGGCCCGGAGACCAACTGGCGGAACCTCTCGATCCAGAGCCGCAACATCCTGATGCTCATCAAGCTCGGGCTCGAGAGCCCGCTGGACTCGCCCGGGCACAAGGACATGAAAACGCCCGAGTTGGGGCGCGTCGCGGGCAAGGTCGTTCAGTTCAACATCCGCAGCGGGCTCAACGCCCGCGACCCGGTGCCCGGGGCGTACGTCTACTTCGCCGCGCGTCCGACGAAAAACGCCAAGCGAAACTCGCTGGCCTACCGCGGGGCGCGGCGGGGTATGCTCCAGATCGCCCCGCTGAACGGACGCTACACCCTCCCGGTGCAGTTCAAGGGCAAGGTCAAGCACGAGGCGCTCTGCTACCGGCTCGATCCGGACCTGGCGGTTTTCGATATGGTCGCCGACGAGGGGCAGATCGGCACCGGGCGCGAGACGGCCGAGTACACCCTCGTCCCGGGCAAGACCGAGGAGAAGAACCTCATCCTCACCAAGGTCTACCCGCGGGTGATCTTCCCGGGTCCGGACCCGATGGACTACAAGGCCATCGGCGACACGAGGGAGCGCCAGCAGGTCCGCCTTTCCGACGCGGTCCGCGACGGCGAGCCGCAGCACTACGCCGTGGACAACCCGGCGATCGAGTACGGCGAGAAGAACCTCTCCGGGACGATCATCTACGTTCCGCCGGACAACCGCGTCCGCGTGGCGGTCCAGAAGAACATCACCTACCGCCTGCTGCTGGTCGGCCCGGTCGACGTCAGCAAGCCGCGGGACAAGGGCATGGGCTACTACGTGGGCCCGCAGGGCGAGGACCGCAACCTCACGCTGCCCCTGACGCAGTTGAAGATCGCCGAGGACATGCAGGAGCTTTCCGAGCAGCTCTACGAGACGGTCTACATCGAGCGCGGCATCCGCGACAAGACCGTCGCCGAGAGCCTCGACCGCTCCCGCGAGAAGATCGCCCGGGCCCGCGCCGCCCGCGACGAAAGGCACTGGCAGGACCTCGTGGGCAACGCACGCGAGGCCTGGGGCATCCTCATCAAGGCCTACGGGCGCATCCTCGAGCTCGGGCGGGAGGCGGTCTTCTCGGCCGTGCTGCTGATGGCGCTGATGGTCCCGGCGAGCGTCTTCATCGAGCGACTGACCATCGGCTCCAAGAGCATCACCTCGAAGCTGATCTTCACCACGATCTTCTTCGCGATCGGCACGGCGTTCCTGAACTACTTCCACCCGGCGTTCCAGATCTCGGTGAGCCCCTTCATCGTGATGATCGCCTTCACGATGATCCTGATGTCGCTGATCGTGCTGGTGCTCTCCTACCAGCGGTTCGACGTACTCGTCCGCCGGGCCCGCGCCAGCGGCGGGGAGGTCGAGGGCGAGGAGATCACCCTGGTCAGCTCCCTCTCGACGGCGCTGAACCTGGGCGTCTCCAACCTCAAGAAGCGCCCCAGCCGGGTGGCGTTGACGGTCTTTACCGTCACGGCGCTGACCTTCTCGATCGTGGCGTTCGTCTCGGTCCGGGGGCGCGATGAGCTCTACTTCCGTCCCGTCGTGCTGGATACCGCCGTCGAGGGCGCCGAGGTCCAGCCCATCCGCCCGCAGTACGAGGGCATGCTCTTCCGCAACTTCTACTGGACCGGGCTCGAGGAGCAGTTCATCCGCGCGGTCGAAAGCGAGTTCGGCACCCGCTTCCGCACCGTGGTCCGCGGGCACTACATCGAGAGCGAGGGCGGGAACAACTCCGACCGCGAGGGCGTCAACGAAATCCGCGTCCAGCGCATGAGCAACGGCGAGAACACGATCCTCACCGGAATCATGGGCTTCGAGCCCGAGGAGCGGTACTTCTCCCGCCTGCACCGCAGCGTGAGCAATCACCAGTGGTTCCGCGGCGAGGATCGCGCCGCCGGACGCCTCGCGGAGCGGTATGTCACGATCCTCCCGAACAACGCGGCCGAGGTGCTGGGCATCGCCGCCGCGGACCTCTACGACGGACCGATGCGGCACACCGTCGAGGCGGACCAGACCCTCGCGGAGATCGCCGAGGACTACGACGTCCGCCTGCCCGATCTGCGGGCGATCAACGACCTCGGCGCAGAGGAGACCCCCGCCGCCGGGACCGGGCTGCTGATCCCGAATCGCTACCGGGTCCGCAAGGCCGAGGAATACCACGCCGCGAAGACGGACGAGCGCCGCTCTACCGACGAGACGCTCGAAGAGCTCGCCGCCCGCCACGGGGCGGACGTCGAGACGCTCCGGACGATCAACGACCTCGGGCCCGACGAGCAGCCGGCCGGGGGCGCGGAGCTGCTGGCGCCCCGCCTGAAGCTCAAGCCCCGCGACGAGCTGCCCGTGGTGGTCATCCAGAACAAGAAGCGCTCCCTGCCCTGGAAGGTGGTGGGCATCCTGAACGTCGACGTCGCCAACCGCATGCGCGACCTGACGGGCAAGAGCCTCGCGATGGTGGACTACCTCACCAGCGCGATGACGGCTTCCGCCGCGGCCGGGGGCGCCGGAGAACTGATCAACGAGCCCGACAGCTACCACTTCTCCTGGCGGCGGCTGCTGATCGTGCCCATGGCCGCCAAGGACGACGTGCTGATCAAGCCGCGGTCGGTGGCGGTCCTCTTCGAGCCGGACATGGCGGATGCGTCCATCGAACGGCTCCGCCGCGACCTGGCGATGCGGGTGAACCGCGCGATGTACGGCACCTTCGGCGGGGAGCTGTCGCTGATGAGTACGAAGCGTCAGAGCAGCGTCTCCGGGCTGGCGAAGATGATCGTCCCGGTGATTCTCTGCGTGCTGATCGTGCTGAACACGATGATGGCCAACGTCGAGGAGCGCCGCGGCGAGGTGGAGATGCTCGGGGCCGTGGGCCTCTCCCCCGGGCAGATCAGCTTCCTGCTGCTCAGCGAATCGGCGGTCTTCAGCGTGCTGGGGATCGTGCTGGGCACCTTCGGCGGGCTGGCGTTCGCCAAGATCATGCCCCGGTTCTTCACCGAGTTGAGCGTGAACTTCACCTCCTTGATGTCGATGGGCCTGGCGATGGGCACCGGCGTGGTGGTGCTGCTGGCGACGCTGATTCCCGCCCGCAAGGCGGCCGCCATGGCCGCCCCGAGCGGGATGGCGAGCTGGGAGCTGCCCGAGCCCACCGGCGGCGACCGGATTCACTTCGACCTGCCCTTTACCCTCACGCGCGGCAACGCGGTGGGCATGATGGCGTTCTTCCGCCAGTTCCTGCTCAACCACGCCGACGCCAGCAGCTCGGACTTCAACTGTCGTGACATCCGCCTGGCCGTCGCCCGTGGCGAGGAGCAGGCGCTGAAAATCACCGCCATGATGTGGCTGGCGCCCTACGA
>CAYTQL010000271.1:0-527 GCA_964439555.1 uncultured Planctomycetaceae bacterium
GCTGAATGCCGAACAGCGCCTGCGGGGCGCCCTGGGCGCTGCGGCGCTCGAGGCGGTCCCACGCCTCCCGGCAGCGCCGGGCCCACGCGGCGGAGCGCTCCACGGCGGCGACCACCGCCTCGCGCGGCGCGTCGCCGGGCGGGCACTCGTCGAGCTGCATCATCACGTCCGAGCCGAGCAGGTGCTGCGCCTCGACGGCGCGTTCCGGCGTCATCGCCAGCTCGGCGCCGTCCACGTGCGAGCGGAAGCGTACGCCGGCGTCGTCCAGGTCGCGCCGATGCGCCAGCGAGAAGACCTGGTAGCCCCCGCTGTCGGTGAGGATCGGGCCGTCCCACGCCATCAGCCGGTGCAGCCCGCCGAGGCGGGCGACCGTCTCGCAGCCCGGGCGGACCATCAGGTGATAGGTATTGGCGAGGATCATCTCCGCGCCGCACGCGCGAAGCTGCTCCGGCGTGACGCCCTTGACCGTCCCGCAGGTGCCCACGGGCATGAACGCCGGGGTCTGCACCGTTCCGCGATCCGTGCGC
>CAYTQL010000271.1:537-4518 GCA_964439555.1 uncultured Planctomycetaceae bacterium
TCAAAAGAATTAATGGAGAAAGTAAAGATAGAATGATAAAACGTTCAAGCGATCCGTGCGCACCACGCCCCGCCGCGCAGCGGCGTCCGAGCCGAGAAGTTCGTATCGAAGCATGAGCGACGCACGATAGCGCCCTGAACCCGAAGCGTCAAGCGCGCCGGCGGATGCGACAGGCATCTGGAGTTTCCTGCTTGACAAGTTGACGTCGGGACGTCTATTGTCCGCCCATGCAGGAGCAGGAAGAAAAGCGGCTGCCCGGTCAGGTGCGGGATGCGATCCTTCAGGCTCTCTCGTTCACCTCTCGGCCTCTGTCCGTCAAGGAAATCGAACGTCGGGTGGATAATCTGATCGGTCCAACGCCGTCCTCGTCTATCCGATCCTACCTCAGGCTCCACACGGAAGACCTGTTCGCCCGTCACGCTCGCGGCGCGTATACGCTCACCGGTGCAGGTGAACTGACGATCGGGGAGCCGGACGATGAGATGGTTTGGATGGACCCCGTAGCTATCGGGAGGTCGAAACTCATCCATGATGACTGCTTCGACTGGCTGGAGCACCAGGACAACTGCAGCATTCATGCGGTGGTGACCGATCCGCCCTACGGGCTTCACGAGTACACACCGGAGCAACAGGAGAAGCTTCGCCGCGGACGGGGGGGCGTCTGGCGCATTCCGCCGTCCTTTGACGGGCACAAACGCTCGCCGCTGCCACGGTTCACGACGCTGACGTCGCAACACCTGGAGCAGTTGAAGAGTTTCTTCTTCGTGTGGGGCAGCCTGCTCCTGCCCAAACTCGTGCCGGGCGCGAACGTCTTGGTGGCCTCGAATCCGCTGGTTTCGTACCTCGTTTCCGCCGCACTGGCTGAAGCGGGTCTCGAACGGCGAGGGGAGATCATCCGGCTCACCATGACGCTGCGCGGCGGCGACCGCCCCAAGGCCGCTCACCAGACCTTCCGCGAGGTCAGCGTCATGCCGCGGTCCATGTGGGAGCCCTGGCTCGTCTATCGGAAGCCATTGGAAGGGCGCGTCCAAGACAACTTGCGCCGTTGGAAGACCGGGGGCTTCCGTCGTCCGGAGCCCGATAGGCCTTTTGGCGACGTGATCGAGTCGGCCCCGACGCGAAGCGCCGAGCGGAAACTCGCGCCCCACCCGAGCCTCAAGCCGCAAGCCTTCCTGCGACAGGTGGTCCGGGCCGCACTGCCGCTGGGGGAGGGCGTCGTCCTCGACCCGTTCGCAGGCGCAGGCTCGACTGTCGCCGCGGCCGAAGCGGTCGGGTATCGGAGCATCGGCGTGGAACGGGATGATCATTTCTTCCGAACCGCCCGCAGCGCCGTTCCGAGGCTCATCGAATACCGGCCGAATGGCTCCGGCTAGGCACCTGAACCGGGTCCTTTCAGTGCGAGTGGCAACAAGCCCCCGACGGCGCAACATCCCTCAGTCGCTTCGGGGTTCAGCGCGGTAGAGCCACGCCTCTCGGAGCTTTCGGATGCCCTCTTTGTGCAGCGTGGCCGTCCGGGTGCCAAGCTCGCCGCGGGGATTCTTGCGGAAATCGTCAAGTTCCACGCGACCCAGGTATAGTTCAGTGAACGTCATCGGAGTACGATCGACTGCGGGCTCGGTGTACGAGTCCACGACGTAGACGAAGACGCACATCCACTGCTCCCGCGCCCCGTGCGTGTCCACGGCGCCACCGACCTTACGCGTCGTCTTGATCTCGATGCCCTGTTCGCCCGATTTCACGGCATTGAGCGGGTAGACCCCTTGCACGATCAGGTCGGGATGGCCGTTGAAGTACTGGTTTTCCGTCAACGCTCGCGAGTGCGTAGCGAGGCTGGCAGTGAGCATATCGGAGATTACGCCGGACATGATCGCGGGGCGAAGCATGTCGTCCAGCCGGCGAAGACCCTTGCGGGTCAGCAGCGAGTTCACATCGTGAAAGAAGTCGTAGACGTCCTGCATCGCCATCTGGAAATCTTCGACCCGAAGTTCGTAGGGCAGATCCCGGTCTCGATTGAAACCGTTAGGATCAATCACGTTGCGCTTGATCGCCATGGCGGCACGTTAACCGCGTCGCCCTTCCTCCGTCAAGAGCTTGACTCTAACCTGCGGCACGAGCAGGACTAAGGTGATTACCTCAACAAGGCATGCAATTCGAGCATTCAATGTTCAGATCGCACGAACCTTCACCCTTCTTCCGACTCCTCTTCCTCCTCGTCCTCGTCTTCTTCGGTTTCCCTCTCGTCCTCCGGCGGGACGTATTCCTCGGTGGGTACGCCGGTTCCGACGCCGACGACGCAGCGGCGTCCGCCGATTTCCATCAGCACGGACGTCTGGTTGACCTCCAGGACCTTCGCGCCCTTGACGATGTCGCCCGGACGGACCAGGCGTCCGTTCATCATCGCCACCCGCCCCGAGAGCCCGGACATGATCCCGCTGAGGACGATCCCCTGCGGCGGCGGGACGTAGGCGTCGGCGTCGGGGGACGGGTCGGCGGCGGGTTCGGCGTCCGCCGCGGGGGCGGCGTCCTTCCCGCGCGTCGTCGTCGGCGTCTGCTCGGTGCTCACCGGTCGACTCGTGGCCCGACCGGAGCGTCGTTCGAGGCCCTTGAGCAGGAGCGTGAGGTTCGCCTGCCCATCCGGCGAGGAGATCTGCTCGTTGATCGCGCGGCGGAGGTCCTTCGGGATGTCGCCGGGGTCGGGGGCGTCGGGGCGATTGAGCACCCGGGCCACCGCAGCCCGGCTGGCGGAGGGCGAGCGGTCGCCGCGGTCGGGCTCGGCGTCGCGATCGCGGGACGTGAACCGGTCGTGGGCCCGGTCAACGGAGCCGCGACGTCCGGTGCGCGGACGCCGCCGCGGATCGGCGTCCGGCGTCGGTTTCGGGGGCGTCGGCCGGTTCGCCGGTTCGGCGGCAACCGGGGCCCGCGCCGCTTCGGCCGAGGCGGGCTCGGGGTCCTCGGAGCTGGAGAACCACACGATCATCGCGATCGCCGCGACGATCAGCGCCGCCCCGCCGACCCGCGCGCCGTAGCGATGGACAAACCCGGGCGACTCGTCGGCGTCGGGCTTCGACGCGGTCGCCCACCCGACGCTCTCGCCGGCGACCTCGTCCCACCGGACGCCGAGATCGCCCGGGCGGCTCGCGGACCCGGACGCCCCGCCCGCTTCCGCAGCCTGCCCCGGCGCGTCGGACGTCGCGGGTCCGACGATCTCGAGCGAGCCTTCGATCTCCAGGTCCTGCTGCTCGGAGGCTTCGACGTCCTCGCGCGTCAGCCCCAGGCGCGAGGCGCCGTAGGTGCGGTCGCGGTGGGCCAGTCGCCCGGCGACGAAGTCCGGCTGTTCGTGCTCGTTCATGATTCGCTCCGTCCGGCGCTGCCGCCGGTGACCTTCTGAATCAGGCGACGCCAGATCGGCCGGCGGTCGCTTCGCCTCTCGCCCTGCGTCTCGGCCAGTTCTCCTTGCGTGTTCAGCGCCTCGAGGCGGGCCCGCAGCGCGGGGAAATCCTCCGACGCCGAATCCTGCGAATCGCGCCGCTGCGAGGGCTCCTCGTCATTGGCGATCTCGTCGATCCGCATCGTCCGCAGGGCGCCGAGTGCGGCGCTCGCCTGCGGAGGCGCCGTCTCCATCCCCGGAATATCCAACGGGGGAGGTTCCGTCGCCGGGGGTTCGGACTGCACAGCGCCGGGTTCGTCCGCGCCCCGGGCCGCGCGGGGCTCGGGCGCCTCACCGACCGGTTCGTCGGACGGCGCATCGGCGGAGGCGTCTGCGGCGTCCCCGGCGGAGGCGGCGATCCGCGCGTTCATCGACTCGAACCGCTCGCGGAGGGCCGGGAAGTCGACCTCGCGCTCGGGGGCGTCGGGGCGGAAGTCGGGCCCCTCCTGCGACGGCGGCGGACGACTGGGCAGCTCGAAATCCGCGTCGTCGCTGGGGGTGGGCTGCTGCGGGGGCGTCGGCGGCGGCGCGCCCTCGGCGGTGGCGAGGTCCAC
>CAYTQL010000272.1:0-429 GCA_964439555.1 uncultured Planctomycetaceae bacterium
CAACGCCTACGACCAGCCCGCCGTCGAACTGGGCAAGAAGGCCACCTTCGCCCTCATGGGCCGCGACGGCCACGACGAACTCGCCGGGAAGATCAAGCCCTTTACGAAGACCGACAAGAAGTACCTCTGCTGATCCGTCGTCCCATCGACGAATCGACGCACCCCGCGCACGCCATGCCGGAGCAAAGCCGGGACGGGGCGCCGCGTCATTCCTCCGCGGGTTGCGTGGTCGGGCGGGAGGTGGTCGTGGGCTGCTTCGGGGGGTGTTCCTTCCGCCAGGCCTCCCACTTGGCGAAGGCCTTGCGCCGGGTCTGCTCCTTCCCGAAGGCGTAGTTCGTCGTCGGGCGGTAGTAGCGCCGGCTGGAGCGGCTGGTTTTCTTCTTCGGGTACCCGTAGTCCCTGCGGTCCTGACCGGTCAGTTCGAGCAGC
>CAYTQL010000272.1:439-4507 GCA_964439555.1 uncultured Planctomycetaceae bacterium
AGGGCCACGTCCCGGACCTGCACGCGCCAGCGCTTCTTCTTGCCCCGGCGGATCGTCCCGCAGGTGTCCTTGTCGTCCAAGGCCTTCTCCAGCAGCGGGATGTGCTTCTCGGAGCCCTGTTCGCCGATCACCACGGCCGCGTAGAACCGCCCGGTCGAGCGTCCCCGCTTGTCGAGCACCGTATCCTCGGCGACAGCGAGGGCCAGGTCGTCCAGGCCCAGTTGCATCGCCAACCGGAGGCGGGCCCAGGCGCTCGAGGGAGAATCCCCCCGCTCGATGAACCGCCCGGCGAGCCGGCGGAGCGGCTTGTCGTCGGCGAGGGTGCGGTCCTTGCGTTTCCGCGCGTAGTGCCGGACGGCGAAGGCGATGTACAGCATGGCCCGATCCGACGGTTTGACCCGCTCGTCCAGCGCCACCAGCAGCAGCGCCCCCAGCGACGGGCGCACCTTGCCGGTGTTCCGCAACGCGGCCGTGCGGACCCTCGTGGCGACCGCCTGGAGCGCCGAGCCGACCCACTCGGGGTTCTTCTGAAGCCCGCCGAACAGTTCCGGCTCCGCCTTGAGCATCGCGACGTAGAATGCCCGGGTCTTGTTGCCGTCGCCCAGAAGCTCCTTCGCCAGCGGCCAGGCGGGCAGGCCCTTCTCGGCGCCCTTCTCGCCGCGGCGGAAAGCGTCGAGCCGCCGGTTATGGGCCCGTTCGAGCAGATCCTCCACCAGCGCGCCCGCACGGGCGCGCACCTCGGCGCCGGGGGCGCTCTGAGCCGCGTCGCGGAGGGCGTCCAGGGCGGCAGAACCGATCCTGCGCAGCTCGCGTGACGCGGCGACGCGGTCGGCGTACTTCCGCGCGCCCAGCCGACGGATCAGCCGGGTGACGCGGGCGTCCTGCGTTCGCGCCAAGCCGTCCTCCGCCGGGCGGGTGGGCGCATCGGCGGCGGGAACGGACGCGGGAAACGCGACCGGCAGCAGACAGCCCAGAACTATCGCAATGCGGACCATGGCGTTCCACGCACGCAGTCCCCCCGCAGCGGGACCCTCGTATCCTGTCGAATCCCACCCGCCCGAGTCAAGCCGGCCGTGGGTCCGCGGGCGTCCGCGCACTGGCGGGCGACGGCGACTTCCGTCGCCGCGCCGTCGGAAGGTCACCGTTCACGGAGTAGACCATGCCCACGCGAAGGTGCGCGGGCAATTCCGCCAACGGCGGCCGGTAGTCGTACCGCTTCCAGGCGGTATATCCGTCGGTCTCCCAATGGAGCGTGCGGACCAAAGCGATCCCATCGCCGTCGACCCGGTAGAAGTATCGCTTCGGGATCCCGTCGTCGATCCGGCTCCGTCGCACGCGGCACGTGTGCCCGTTCACCTGAACGGTCCCGGCGGGAAACCACTCGGTCACCGTCGCGGATCGCCCGGAGACGTGCTCGGTTGCGTCGTATCGCAGGAGGGTCCCCGGGCTTGGGGCAACGTACTCCGCGGTGCGAAGCACCCCCGCCGTGCGGAAACGGACCTGCTTGTAGGCCCACCTGGCCGAGCGCACTCCCTCGTACGCGGTTCGGAAGGCCACCCTGCGCCGCAGGCGCGACGTGCGCGCGTTGGGATTGCTGAACTTCACGGACCGCAGAGCGCGCTGGTACTGCCCGACGGTTCCCTTCCCGGTGATCGTCAGGATGCCGCTCGCCGCGTCATAGATCCCCCGAAGGACCGCGCCGTCGTGCCCGGCCCGCGTCGCCATCGAGAGCGCGTCGCCCTCCTGGCGACCCATGATCTTCACCACGGCCGAGTCGATGAAACGCGAGTCCTTGTCGCGCACCTTGATCCGCCAGTCCACCGGCCTGGCGCCCTTGCCGCCGGCGTATCGCATCGCCCCGGCGGAGCACGTCAGCACGGCGCCGTCCTCGACGGGCGTAACAAAGATTCCGCGCCTGTCGGGGGCGCTCCACGTGGTTCCGTCGTGAACGCGGACGGTGACCTCGCGCTGCGCGCGGGTCGGGTTCTCGCTGATGTTGCGGTACCGCAACGTACGAAGTGCCTTGCGGTAGGCGCCAAGGGGAGCCTTTCCGCGAAGCAGCAGCATGCCCGTACGGTGATTGTAGTGGGTCTTGATGACCGGATGGGCATTGATGGTAAGCCGGTCCTGGCGAGGTTGATGGTTCTGGGAAAGCCGGACATAGGCCTTCTGGAGGGTCGATCCGTCGGCGTCCTGCACCACGGCCGTCGGGGCGACGCGGGCGCTGCTGTTCTCCTGGACGTTCAGTGCAGCGACCAGGCCGATCTCCACACTCGGCGCCGCGTTGAGCATCAGCCGTCCCTCCAGCGTCTCCATCACCGGCGCCGCAGGCGCCGTCGCCCGCGTGCGGCGGGCAGGCGCATCCCCACGTCGAAACAGATCACGAAATCCCATTCGCTCTACTCCTCGGGCACTCGGACACACCCGCCGCAGCTCCATGCCGCAGGCAGGCGGCGACCGACGGTTCACCGTTGACCTCCTTTGCGGAGCCGGATTCTACCCCCGGGGCCCGCCACCGCAAGCACTTCTATTGCAGCTACTTATACTTGAATGAGCATTCGAGCGACCGCCCGGCGCGGGCGCATGCCGGGCTCTGTGCGCAGGGGCGGTTCCGAACAGGGCCCGCCTGCGAGGGGGCTCCGGCAACCGGGGTTCGGCAGGCTCGTTGCCCCCTCACCCCGACCGCGGTAGAATCCCGGCCTGACTGAAGGAATGACTATGGCGACCTACCGTATCGAAGTCCGGACGCGCGAGGGGCTCAAGGACCCGCATGCCGACGGCGTGCTCCACCAGGTCCGCGAGCTGGGCGTGGAGTCCGTCACCGGCGTGGAGCACACGAGGCTGTTTTTCGTCTACGGCGAGTTGGGGGAAGGCGAAGCCGAGCGCATCGCCGCGGAGCTGCTCAGCGACCCGGTCACCGAGACCTACCGCCTGGGCAACGGACAGGCGTCCGACGCCGGGGCGGTCATCGAGGTCCACCTCAAGCCCGGCGTGATGGACCCCGTCGCCGGCTCGGCCGAGAGCGCCATCCGCGACATGGGCTTTCCGGTCAGTTCCGTCCGCACCGCCCGGCGGTACGAACTCGCCGGCGCCGTCAGCGAGCCCGAGCGGGAGCGGGTGGCCGTAAAGCTGCTGGCCAACCCGACGATCGAGGATGTCCGCTACGCCGCCCACACGCCGGAGGAGGTCCACGGACACGCCTACGCGCTGGAAGTCGTCGAGGTCCCGATCCGCTCGCTGTCCGATGCGCAGCTCGAGACGCTCTCGGCGGAGGGGCACCTGTTCCTGAACCTCACCGAGATGCAGGGCATCCGCGAGCACTACCGCGCCCTCGGGCGCGAGCCGCGGGACGTGGAACTGGAAATGCTCGCCCAGACCTGGTCCGAGCACTGCGTGCACAAGACGTTCCGGTCCGACGTGGTCGTCCGCGACGGGTCCGGGAACGTCGTCGAGGAGATTCCCAACCTTCTCAAGAGCACCGTCTTCCGCGCCACCCGGGAGCTGGACAAGCCCTGGTGCCTCAACGTCTTCGAAGATAACGCGGGGGTGATCGCCTTCGACGACGAGTACGCCGTGTGCTTCAAGGTGGAGACGCACAATCACCCCAGCGCCATCGAGCCCTACGGCGGGGCGTCGACCGGCATCGGCGGCGTGATCCGCGACCCACTGGGCACGGGGCTCGGCTCCCGTCCGGTGGCGAACACGGACGTCTTCTGCTTCGGGCCTCCGGACCTCCCCGCCGGGGAGGTCCCCAAGGGCGTGCTGCACCCGCGGCGCGTGATGCGCGGGGTCGTCAGCGGCGTGCGGGACTACGGCAACCGCATGGGCATCCCCACCGTCAACGGCGCGGTGTACTTCGACCGCAAGTACCTCGGCAACCCGCTGGTCTTCTGCGGGACGCTCGGGCTCATGCCCCGCGCCCTGGCCGCCAAGCGGACCCCCGGCGAGGGCGACGCCGTGGTGGTCGTCGGCGGGCGGACCGGGCGGGACGGAATCCACGGGGCGACCTTCAGCTCCGGCGAGCTGACCCACTCCCACGAGACCGAGTTCTCCCACGCGGTGCAGATC
>CAYTQL010000273.1:0-4483 GCA_964439555.1 uncultured Planctomycetaceae bacterium
CTCGTCCAACGGGGCGACCACGTCCGGCTCGGCGCCCTTGGCGGACTCCACGTCGTAGGCGGGGTCGTACCGGTCGGTGTACCAGCGATCGAGCCGCTCGCCGGAAATGAGCACCTCAGGGTAAATCTCCCGCGCCAGTTCGGCGATCGGGCGAACGTTGCCCGGCGGGATCGGATGATGCAGCAGCACTCGCCGCTCGATCGGGTCGAAGACGAGGGCGCCGTTGTAGTTGACCATCGGCGTTTCGAGCCCGAGCTGGCGGTGAAAGACGCCGGCGCTCCGCGGCGGACGGGCCGAGGCGAGCACCACGTGCGCCCCGCCCGCCCGGGCGGTGGCGAGGGCTTCGGCGGTCTGCGGCGAAATCCGCTTCCCGCTGGTCAGCAACGTCCCGTCGAGGTCGAGGGCGATCAGTTCCACGTCCATCGGAGCATCTTAGCCGACGCCCGCGCGGACGGCGAGGTTTCGCTCCCCGACGCCGCCGATTTGCTTGAATCCGGGGCGCCCGCCGGGAACAATCGACCGTCGGGGCGCGTCTGAACCTTGCCGCACGGGCGGCGAATGCGGGTCCTGCGCGACCCGGGGCGGAGGCGTCGGCCGATCGCCCAGCCGAACGGCCCGGACAGGCCGCACGAAAGGATCGGGACCATGCGCGTCCCACGCGTGTATGTCGCGGCACTGCTGGCGGCGACGACAGCGGCCGCGTTCGGCGGGCAACCCCGCACCGGGCTGCACATTCCCCAGGGGCGCCGCGTCAACTTCACCCACGTGATGACCGACGGGAAGGGCTTCCGCTGGGATATCCAGCACAACGGGAACGTCGGGCAGGCGACCAACTACGCCTACAGCGGCGGGCTCTACTGCCAGATCAACGGCTCGAACGTCTCCTCCAACGGCAACGGCTGGCTCAACGCTGCCGGAGACGAGATGGAGATCGGGCCCCACAACTACAACAACCTCCAGATCCACCGGCGCATCAAGGTCTACAAGGACCGCGGGCTGGCCCGCTGGATGGACATCTTCACCAACAACACCTCCGGCGACATCCGTATCCAGGTGCAGATCTACTCCTACATCAACTACGGGATCGGGCAGACCCTCAACTGCACCGGCAAGGGCTCGTACAACCCCAAGACCGACTACGCCTTCATCACCGTCCCTCGGCACAACGGCAACAACACCCCCAGCCTGCTGCACCTCGTCACCGACAAGCGGGCCAAGGTCCGTCCCACGGTCCAGACCAACAGCAACCAGCTCTGGGTCCGCTACCCGCTGACCATCCCGGCCGGGAAAACCGTGATCCTCTGCTACTTCGAAGCCCAGTCCCGTTCCGAGGAGGAGATGCGCCAGACCGCGCGGGACTTCCGCGCCTGGAAGCTCCTGCGGGACCTGAAACCCGGGGTCAGGCGGCTGATCGTCAACCTCCGCGCCCTCGGCGGGCTTTTCGAGATCGACCTCGACCGTCGCGAGGATCGCGACGCGGTGGTCCTGACCAACGGAGACCCGATCTACGGCGAGATCCGCAACACCGCATTCAAGGTCCAGACCGCCTACGGGCCGGTGGAGATCTCCGCGGACAAGGCGTTGGGCATGGTCGCGGGCACGGGCGAGGACGGAACCCACCGGATCGTGCTCAATGACGGGCAGATGGTCGCCGGGCGCCTGCCCGGGCAGACGCTGCTGTTCGCGATTCCCTCCGGCGGGGTGCTCGAGATTCCCTTCGACCGCGTAAAACAGTGCGCGTTCCGCGTTTCGGAGACGCGTCCCGAGGACGTGCCCTTCGACGGGCCGTACCTCGCCCTTCGCACCGGCGACCGCCTCGCGTTCGACCCGGCGTCGGTGGCGCTGTCGCTGCGAACCCGCAACGGCGTGGTCGCCCTGGACCCCGAGGCCCTCTACCGCGTCGCTTTGGACGAAAAGCGCAACGGCGCGCACCGGGCGGCGTTCCTCAACGGCTCGGCGCTGGCGGGGCTGCTGGGCCCGGCGACGATCGTCTCGCGGCTTCGCCTCGGCCCGCAGTTCGAGATCGCCCGGGACCTGATCTCCGGGGTGCAGTTCGCCGCCGAAGACAGCCCCAACGAGGCCCTGACCGCCGTGGAACTGACCAATGGCGACAAGCTCTTCGGACGCCTGGACGAAACGCCGGTCAAGCTGCGGACGCCCTTCGCGACGGTGAAGATCCACCCGCGGAACATCCGCACGATGGCGATAAAGACTTCCGGGCCGGGCGGGGCCCGCGTGGAGCTGTGGGACGGGTCGGTCCTCCAGGGAACGATCCGGCAGGAGCACACGCAGTTCCACATTCTCCCCGGACCGACCGTCAAGCTCCACCTCGCCGAGATCAAGTCGATCACGCGCACGGCGTTTCTTCCGCCCAGGGACGTGCAGGAGAAGGTGGAGAAGCTCATCGCCCGGCTCGGCGCCGAAAGCTACGCCGACCGCCAGAAGGCCACCGAGGCACTGATCAAGCTGGGCCCGCGCATCGTCCCGCTGCTGCGGAGCCGCCTGGAAACGAAAGACCCGGAGATCCGCCAGCGTCTCGAGACGGTCATCGAAAAGCTCGGCGGGTCCGGGGCTTCGAACGCCGAAACGCTCCCCCAGCCGTTCATGCCCGTGCCGTTCTGCGTGCCGCAAAGAGCGGCCTTTGTCTGCGACTGATCCGCCGGAACCCCGAAGGAGACGTTCCCCCATGGACCGAGCCGCACGGACGCTCATCCCGCTGATCCTGCTTGCACTGACTGCGCTGGCCCCCGCCGACGACGAGGAAATCTTCCTGACCGGAAAGAAGACCACGGGCTGGAACTGGTCCCGCACCGACGGCGCCGGGCACGCCTGGAACATCAACTCCAACGGGCAGGCCTACAACGGCACGAACAACATCTACTCGGCCGGGATGCAGCTCTACGTGGACAACTCCAGCTTCCACCAGTCCAATCCGGGCAAGCTCTCCGAAGACGGGCGGGAGGTGCAGATCGGGCCCTGGAAGCGCAACAACGTCGAAATCTGGCGGCGCATCTACGTCGACGACCACCTCGGCTACTGCCGCTGGATCGACATCTTCCGCAACGAGACCGACGCCGTCCGGACCGTGAAGCTCAAGTACTACGGCAACATCAACACCTACCCGCGCAGCATCCACACCTCCTCGGGCGACGCGTCGCTGACGGACGAGGACTGGGGCCTGGTCACCCACAACCCCTCCTCCAACAGCTACCCGGCGCTGGTGCACGTCTTCGCCACGCCGAGCGCCCGGACCCGCCCGACCTTCAAGTACACCACCAGCAGTTCCAGCTTCTACTACTACATGGACCTGAAGATCCCGGCCGGCGAGACCGTCGCCCTCTGTCTCTACGAGCTCCAGCGGCGGACCATGCCCCGGGGCAAGGAGGCGCTGGAGGCGTTCGACCCGCACCGCGAGCTGCGCAAGATTCCCCGCCCCCTGCGGAAGATCCTCGTGAACATGTCCGGGTCCATGCTGAGTCTCGGCTCGCTGGAACTGCCCCGACTCGACGACCACGACCTCGCCATCCTCCGCTCCGGCAAGCGCATCCGCGGGCGCATCGGGAACAAGACCTATACCGTGAAGACCTCCTTCGGTCCGGTCACGGCGCCGGCCAGGCGGGTGGTCGGCTTCGCCTCGGCGTCCGCCGACGAGCCGTACATCCAGCTCGCCCTCAGCGACGGGCAGGTGCTCTGCGGCATCTGGACCGACGGGCCGCTGATGTTCACCGCCGAGGACGACGCGCAACAGGAACTGCAGGCGCGGAAGATCGACACCGCAGCCTACCGCGTGGATGCCAAGCGCCCCGAGACCATCCGCCCCGCCGGAGCGGCCGTGCTGTTCCGCTCGGGGCAGCAACTGTTCTTCGACGAATCCGATTTCGCCTGCACGCTGGTAACCCCGCATGGGGAGATGAAGCTCGGCCCGGATCAGCTCGCGAGCCTCGAACTGGACGTCCCCGATGGCGGGCTGCATCGCGTGACGCTCCGCGACAGTTCCGTACTCTCCGGGCTGGTCGCCGAGGAGAGCTTCACGCTGAAGCTCGAAACCCTCGACGCCAAGCCCACCGTCAGCCGCCACGTGCTCCGACGGGTGCTCCTGCCCTGCGAACTGCCCGAGGACCTCGACGACCGGGCGGTTCTGGAACTCCGCAACGGCGACCGACTGGTCGGGAAACTCGTCGAGAAGGCACTCTCCCTCCGCCGGAACGCGGAAACGGTCACCGTCCCGGCCGGAAAGATCGCGAAGGTGCAGTTCGACGAGGAATCCATGGACCGGGTGGTGCTGACCCGTCACGACGGCACGAAGGAAATCGGGCGGCTGGAAGCCCGGCGACTGAACTTCCACCTCGACCACGGCCCGAAGCTGCGCATCTTCGTCGGCAGCCTCGCGTCGCTGCTCGGGCCCAAGCCGAGAAACGAAAACGGCGGAGGGGCTCCGGACAAAGAGCCCGCCAAAGACGGGGACGCGGACAAGGACGAGGGC
>CAYTQL010000274.1:0-4470 GCA_964439555.1 uncultured Planctomycetaceae bacterium
CACTTTAGCGCGGCGCGGAACTCCGCTACTCGTGCCCGAGCATTTCGCGCTCGACGAAGGTGGTGTCCCATTGCCCCTGGACGAAGTTCGGGTGGGCGAGCACTTCGCGGCACAGCGGGATCGTCGTCTTGGTGGGGTAGATGGTGAACTCGTCGAGGGCCCGCTTGGCCGTCTCGATCGCTTCGCGGCGCGAGGGGCGGGTGATGATGAGCTTGCCGATGAGGCTGTCGTACGTCGGCGGAATCTCGTAGCCCTGGTAGACGTGCGAGTCCCAGCGGACCCCGGGCCCGCCCGGCGCCACGAACGCCTCGACCTTTCCCGGGCTCGGACGGAAGCCGTGGTGCGGGTCCTCGGCGTTGATGCGGCACTCGATGGAATGCCCTCGCGGGATCACCCGCTCCTGCGGGAACTCCAACTCCTCTCCCGCGGCGACGCGAATCTGCCACTTGACCAGGTCCACGCCGGTGACCTCCTCGGTGACCGGGTGCTCGACCTGGATGCGGGTATTGACTTCGAGGAAGTAGAAGTTCATGTCGGCGTCGAGCATGAACTCGACGGTCCCGGCGGAGTGATACGCGCTCTCCTTCGCGAGCCGGACGGCGGCCGCGGCGATCTCCTCGCGCAGCTCGCGCGGTAGTTGCGGGGCGGGGGTCTCCTCGATGAGCTTCTGGCGGCGGCGCTGCACGGAGCAGTCGCGCTCGTAGAGGTGCACGACGTTCCCGCGCATGTCGCCGAGGATCTGGACCTCGATGTGCCGGAAGTGCTCGATGCACTTTTCCATGTACAACCGCCCGTCGCCGAAGGCGATTTCCGCCTCCGAGGCGGCCTGTTTGAAGACGGTCCGGAGGGAGGCTTCGTTGTGGGCGAAGCGGATGCCCCGACCGCCTCCGCCGGCGGCGGCTTTGAGGGCGACGGGGTAGCCGATTTTCCCGGCCAGGGCGACGGCGTCGTCGGGGCTGTCGATCGCGCCGTCGGAATCCGGGGCGGTGGGGACGTTGGCCCGCTTGGCGATCGCTTTGGCGCTGATCTTGTCGCCCAGGGCCTGCATGCTCGCCACGGACGGTCCGATGAACTCGATCTTGCAGTCGCGGCAGATCTCCGCGAAGTGGGCGTTCTCGGAGAGGAATCCGTAGCCCGGGTGAATCGCCTCGACGTCGGCGATTTCCGCGGCGGCGATGATCCGCGGGATGTTCAGGTAGCTCTCGGACGAGGGGCCGCGCCCGATGCAGATGCGTTCGTCGGCGAGGTGGAGGTAGCTGGCGTTGCGGTCGGCCTCGGAGTAGACGACGACGGTCTCGACGCCGAGTTCCTTGCACGCGCGGATGACCCGCAAGGCCACCTCGCCGCGGTTGGCGATGAGAATGCGTGAGAACATGGCGGGCCTCAGGCGGGCTTGACGCGGAAGAGCGGCTGGCCGTACTCGACCGGCTGGGCGTTCTGGGCACAGACCTCGACGACCGTCCCGGCGCACTCGGCCTTGATTTCGTTCATGACCTTCATCGCCTCGACGACGCAGACGACGGTCTCGGGCTCGACGCTGTCGCCCTCGGTGACGAAGGGCTCGGAGTCCGGGCTCGGGGCGGTGTAGAAGGTCCCGACCATGGGGCTCTTGACGTCCACGAGGTCCGAGGGCGCTTCGGGCTCCTCGGCGGGCGCCGTTTCCGCGGGAGCGGGCCCCGCCGGCGCGGTTGCCGGCGCCGCCGGCGCGGGCGCGGGCGGCGCGGCGAAGACCTGCTCGCCCTGGCGCTTGAGGTGAATGCGGTTCTCGCCTTCTTCGACGTTCAGCTCGGTCAGCTCATTCTGCATCATGAGCTTCACGAGCTGACGGATTTCCTTGATGTTCATGTGCGTCCTTCCGCCTCGGCGCCACGCCGGGTGAGCGTCATGGCGCGGATGCTTCGGGGCAGTGTGCTCAGGCGCCGCGCGCCGCGGGCCTCGACCAGTATGTCGTCCTCGATGCGGACCCCGCCGACGCCGGGAAGGTAGATGCCCGGTTCGACGGTGACGACCATCCCCGCCCGGAGGCGGGACTCGCTGAGACGCGAGAGACCGGGGGATTCGTGAATCGCCCGTCCCACGCCGTGTCCCAGCCCGTGCATGAAGGCCTCCTCGTACCCGGCCGCGGCGACCACCTCACGGGCGGCGGCGTCGGCGTCCGCGGCGCTGACGCCCTCGCGGATCGCCTCGATGCCCACCTCCTGGGCGCGCAGTACGATCGGGTAGATTTCGGCCAATTGGGGCGGGATTCTACCGGTGAAGACCACCCGGGTCAAGTCGCTGCAATAGCCCTCGACGAGGGCGCCCCAGTCGATCAGCACCGCCTGGTCCGCCCGGATTCTCGTCCGCCCCGGGCGGTAATGCGGGAGCGACCCGTGGGCCCCGGCGGCGACGATCGTCTCGAACGAGGGCTTCGAGGCGCCGAGGCGCTTCATGCGGTATTCCAGCTCAGCGGCCAGGTCGCGCTCCGACCGCCCGACGAACGCCCCGGTTCCCCCGCGGAGCAGCTCGCGGAAGGCCTTCTGGGCGACGCGGATCGCCTTGCGGACCGCCCGGACCTCCGCGGCGTCCTTGGCGGAGCGCAGCGCGGTGGTCAACTCGGTCACCGGCGCGAGCTCGACGCCCTCGAGCGCCGCGTCCAAACGCTCGGCAAAATGCAGCGTCACGTGGTCCGCCTGCACCGCCAGGCGGCGAACCCGCCGCTTGCGGACCCGCTGGGAAACCGCATCGCTCATCCGACCGGTGCGCACGTGAATCTCCAGATCGGGGCATTCGACGCGGGCCTGTTCGCCGTACCGCCCGTCGGTCAGCAGCGCCGCCCACGAGCGGCCGAGCAGCAGGAAGCTGTCCTCGCCGCTGAAGCCCGTGAGGTACGCCACGTCCTCCGGACGCGTGATCAGCGCCAGCGACGCCTTCGCACGGCGCTTGACCACCACGGCCGCGTTGCTGCGACGCATCGCGTAGTCGGGCGTTTCGGTCTGGCGGGTTGTTCGTTTCGGCATGGTCGTAAGACCATACGAACCCGGCCGAGCCGGTGCAATACGAACCGCCGGCCGAGAGGCGGACCGCCCGGTTCGCCCCGAGCTGCGCTGCGAACCACGGGGGTAGGGCGGTATAATCGATGGCATGAGATGGATGACATCGGTTGCCGTGGTGTTGCTCGCCGCCTCGATGCCCGCGCTGCGCGCCGGCGGGCAGACCGCCTCGACCGCCCCGGCCGAGCTGAAGTTGGCCCGGGAACTGCTCGAGGACTTCGAGAAGCGGCTGAAGGACCCCGCGGCGTACGACAAGACGGTCCGCGAGACGTGCCGCGGCTTTCCCGGGCGGCGCATCGCCCCCTACGCCCTGCCTGCGATGGCCTACGCCAACCTCGGCGTGGCGAACCCGCAGTTCCGCAAGACGGCGCTGGAGCGCATCGAGGCGCTGATCAAGCTGGCCCGGCCGCGGGTGGCGTCGGTCGTCAAACCGCCGGGGGGCGAGTTGGAGAAGCTCAGGAGCTACCGCGCCCACGCAACGCACCTCGGACAGTACAACCTCATGCTCGGCGCCTGCCGCCTTCTCGGCGGCGGGAAGGCGGTTGAGCCCGAGTACAAGGCGATCAGCGACATGCTCCGGGCCGGACTCGTCGAACGGAAGGGCGCCCCGCTCAACAGCGCCCCGCACCTGCGGCGGACGTTCGACACGATCCCGGTGCTGGTGTCCCTGGCCGTTCGGGACCAGGTCAGCGGAAAGCCCCTCTCCGCCCCCGCGATCAAAGCTCACCTCGCGTGGGTGGACGCGAAGGGTCTCGAGCCGAACACCAAGCTTCCCTACGCCCGGGTCACGCCGAGCGGACGCGGGCTCCTCTCCCCGCGAGGCAGCGACCTGTCCTGGCGGATCGCCCTCCTGAGCAACATCGAGCCCGCGCGGGCCCGCACGTATTACAAGCGCTACGTCGAGCACTTCTGGATGGACGAGGCGGCGCTGCGGGGCTTGGCGGAATGGCCGAGCGGGACCGGCGGATACCAGGGCGTCGATACCGGACCGATCGTCGACGGCGTGGGCGCTACGGCCAGTGCGCTGGGCATCGCCGCCGCCCGGACGGTGGACGACAAGCGGCGTCTTCCCCTGCTGATCAACCACGCCGAGAACCTCAAGCTGCTGCTCAAACGCCTCGCCGCCTCGAAACCCGCCGCCCTGGAGCAGATGACCCTCGGCGGGCGGATCGATCCCGACAGCGAGTACGTTTCCGGGTACCTCTATGGCGACTGCGTGCTGTTCTACGCGACCACGTACCGCCCCTGGTTGAAGGCGGACGGGACGTAGCCCGACCCCTGCGCGACGAGCGAGCGCCGAGGGGCTTGCCCGCCCGCTGTGGCGGCGGAATCCGGACCGAGCGGCGCCCGGACCTCTGCGAGAGATGCGCGAGTCGCCCCTGACGGTCGATCCCGCGCCTACAATGACCATGATGGACGTCTCCCAAACCGAACAACT
>CAYTQL010000275.1:0-4466 GCA_964439555.1 uncultured Planctomycetaceae bacterium
CGCCCACCCGCGGGATCGGGGCGACCAGCGTGGAGCGCGTCGTCCGCTACGCCACGACCGGGGGGATGAACATCATCGAGGCCTGTCGTCACGGCGCGGCCGCGGGGCTCAACAAAGCCGCCACGCGCCGCACCGCCTCCTTCGCCGAGATGATCGAGTCCGCCGACACCGATCGACCGGTGCGGGAGATCATGGAGGACATCCTCCGCCGCAGCGGGGTGGAGAAATCCCTGGAAGGCGACGACGAGGACGACCGCCAGGCGCGGAGCAACGTCAACGAACTGATCACCACCGCCGCGGAGTTCGACGCGACCAGCGACGGCGGGACCCTCGGCGACTACCTGCACCAGATTTCGCTGGTCAGCGACGTCGACCGTCTCGAAGGCTCCAGCGGCGCGGTGACGCTGATGACGCTGCACGCGGCGAAGGGGCTGGAGTTCCCGAAGGTCATCGTGGCCGGGTGCGAGGACGGGCTGCTGCCCTTCGTGCGGATGGACGAGAGCGACTCGTCGTTCGAACGCCGCGAGGAGGAGCGCCGCCTGCTGTTCGTGGGCATCACGCGGGCGCAGGAGGAGCTGACGCTCACGCACGTCCGCCGGCGGACGATGCGGGGACGCCGCCAGAGCCAGTCGGCATCGCCCTTCCTCACCGAACTGGGCGAGGACGCGGTGGAGCACGAAGACCAGACGCGCCCGGAGCGTTTCCCCCGGCCGCGAACCCCGGCCGGGGGAGGCTTCTACGCCGAAGTGGACCAGCGGGCGCAGATCGAGGCGCTCTCCGAGCCGCCCTCGCAGGTGCGGGACCTCGGCGACGAGGAGGAGGTCCCCTTCCCGCCCGAATACGAACACCTCAAGCCCGGCTGCCGGATCGCCCACCCCAGCTTCGGGTACGGAACGGTCATGAGCCTCTCCCAGCGCTGGCCCGAAACCCGCGCGCAGATCGCCTTCGACGAGATCGGCCCGAAGAAGATCGTGCTGAGATTCACCTCCCTGGAACTGCTGGGGGAGTAGGTGTTCGGCGTGCCGCAAGATGAAGAGGATGAACAGGACGCGGCGGGAAGCTCCAGGTCTGATTCGCATCCATGCTTCTGGACATGAGCGTCCCGTCGGTTCCCCTTCATCTCCTCCATCCTGCTAGGAACCAATCCCCAATCGCGTCAGGAAGTGCAGTCGCCGGCCGAAGAGCCAGTCGGCCGGGCGGGGGTAAAGGCGGAGGCGTTCGATCCAGTCTTCGGGCGTGAGGTTGCGTTCCGCGAAGGCGGCGTTCCACTGCTCGGGCGTCCAGAAGTTGTACGGCAGGCGGACGCCGTGCCGGGCGTTGCCGAACCAGTCCATGAATCGCAGCGTCGGTCCCGCGAGCGGGCCGGTGAGCAGGTGGTCCTTGACGACCACCGCCCGCCGGGCGACCCGGGCCGCCTCGCCCAGCAGAACCCGCGGGTCCGGCGTGTGGTGCAACACGTCCACGAACATCATCGCATCCACGCTGTCGTCCGGCGCGGGGATCGTTCGCCCGTCGAAGCTCCGCACCGGCACGTGGGTCCGCTCGCGGACGAGCACGTCGAGCCCCTCGATGCGCAGGTCGCCCCGCCGATCCAGGATCAGCCGGTCGATCAGCCCGTCGCCGGCGCCGACGTCGAGGACCTCGGCGTCCGCCGGCAGCAGCTCGGCGAGGTGATCGGTGAGCACGCGGACGCGGCGGGAGTAGACCAGTCGCTGGTGAAGTCGGTCGAGGATCATCGCCGCGCGAGCCCCAGCACGCTCAGGAAGAAGCTCGAGAGCACCACCTGCACGCCCAGCAGCAGGAGGAAGCAGAAGGGAAGCAGCAGGCGGAGGAATTCCGAGGGCACGAGGTCGCCGAAGTCCGCCGCACCCCACGCCAGGACCGCCCAGAGGACCCCCGCCAGCCCGACCAGCGTCAAGGGCAAGCCGATGAGCAGCCCCGTCTCCAGCTTGACGGCGCGGAAAAGCCGCCGCCATCGCGCGGTCTCGGGCAGCAGCCCGGCGGTCATCGCGTAGATGCGCGAAAAGAGGGCAAAGAAGATCGCCTGCACGCCGATCAGGGCGACCACCATCGCCAGCAGCAGCGAGTGGACGTCGAAGGTGACCCCGTCCGCACGGCGCGGGCCCGGGAGCAGCCACGCCCCCGTCGCGATGCCCACGATCAGCATCGCCAACCCGGGGTACAGGAAGAGCCACCGCGGCGAGAACAGCAGCATGAACCGCAGGTGCCGCCACCCGTCCCGCCACGGGCGCAGATGCGGTCGGCGGGAGCGTTTGTCCGGCGAGAGCGTCACGGGGACCTCGCCGATCCGCATGCCCGCCAGCGACGCCTTGATGACCATCTCGCTGGCGAGTTCCATGCCCTCGGTCCGCAGGTCCATCCGCGCCCAGGCGTCCTTTCTCAAGGCGCGAAGCCCGCAGTGGAAGTCCCGCACCGTCGTGCGGAAGACCCGCCGCCCGATCGCGCTGAGCAGCGGGTTGCCGATCCAGCGATTCTTCCAGGGCATCGCCCCGGGCGCGATGCCGCCGGCGAAGCGGTCGCCCATGACCAGGTCGCAGCCGTCGCGGAGCTTCGCGAGGAACCGCGGCGCCTCGCGGAAGTCGTAGCTGGCGTCCGCGTCGCCCATGAGGACGTACTCCGCCTCGGCCGCGTCGATCCCGCCGCGCAACGCCGCGCCGTACCCGCGGCGCGACACGCGGACCACGCGCGCCCCGAGGCGCTCGGCGATCTCGATGCTCCCGTCGGTGGACCCGTTGTCCGCGACGATGACCTCCCCCGCGACATCGCAGGCCTCGAGCCCCTCGCGCGCGGCGCGGATAACCTCGTCGAGCGTCTCGGCCTCGTTGAGGCACGGAATGACCACGACCAGGCGTTCGGCGGCCGGGGCGTCGGATGTGCGGTCGGCGGGGCTCATGCGTCCGAAGATGCTATCGCAAGCGCCCGGAGAAGAAAACAGGAACGCTGATCGCAGCGGTTCGCGCCGCGCCGCTGGCCCCGATCGGCCGGATCGCGAATCCCTGCCCCCTCCCCCGCCGTTCGCGTAGAATGTCCCGCAGGCAAGGAGAGGCAAAATGGCTGTCGAAATCACCTGGCTGGGGCACGCGAGCTTCCGGATCCGCGACGAGAATAACGTGGTCTACCTCGACCCGTGGAAGGTGGACTCCGAGCCGCACGACGCGGACGTGGTCTTCGTCTCGCACGATCACTTCGATCACTGCTCGCCGCCGGACATCGAGAAGGTCTCCAACGAGCAGACCGCCCTGATCGCCCCGGCGGATACGATCGTCAAACTCCACGCCCGCCACGCCGCCACGCCGGGCGAGACCAACTGGTTCAAGGACGTGCAGATCGAATCGGTGGCCGCCTACAACGTGGGCAAGAACTTCCACCCCAAGTCGAACCACTGGTGCGGGGCGGTGTTCACCATTGGCGGCAAGCGGATCTACTACGCCGGCGACACGGACCTGATTCCCGAGATGGGCGACCTGCGGGACGTGGACGTGGCGCTGCTGCCGGTCGGCGGGACGTACACCCTCGACGCCGCCCAAGCCGCCGCGGCGTGCGAGCGGATCGGCTGTGCGACCGCGATCCCCTACCACTGGGGCGACATCGTCGGCTCGCGTGAGGACGCCGACGCCTTCGCCGAGAAATCCTGCTGCGACGCCCGCGTCCTCCAACCGGGGCACAAGACGGTCATCGAGTAGCGCGACCGCCGCGGAGACGCAGAAGCGCGGAGAACGAGCGGCGACGAACCCGCCGCTGCTATCGCCGTTTCTTCTTCCGGCGCTTGGCGCGTTGCTTCTTGGTGAGGCGCTTCGAGCGCATCTTGGTCTTGAACTTCGGCATGCCCCCGGACATGGACATCTGGCCCATCTGCTGGGCGAACTTCATCCGGTCCTTCGTCCCCATTCCGGACATCTGCTTCATCATCCCGGAGACCATGTTGAAGCTCTTGACCATCCCGCTGACGTCCTGGGGCTCCGTGCCGGATCCGCGGGCGATCCGCCGACGCCGGGACGCCTCGATCAGGTCCGGGGCGGCGCGTTCCTCGGCCGTCATGGACTGGATGATCGCCTCCATCTGCTTGAGCTCATTGCCGTCCATCTGCATCTGGGAGACCTGCGAGCCCATCCCGGGCATGAGCTTGAGGATGTCCTTCATCGGGCCCATCTTCTTCATCTGACGCATCTGGGCGGCAAAGTCGTCGAGGGTGAAGCGGCCCTTGGCCATCTTCTCCCGCATCTTCGCCTGCTGCTCGGCGTCGAATTCCTGCTGGGCCTTCTCGACAAGCGTGACCACGTCGCCCATGCCCAGAATCCGACCGGCCATGCGATCGGCGTGAAATTCCTCCAGGGCGTTGAGCTTCTCGCCGACGCCGATGAACTTGATGGGTTTGCCGGTGACGGCCTTGACGCTCAGGGCCGCACCGCCGCGGGCGTCGCCTCGAGCTTGGTGAGGATGACGCC
>CAYTQL010000276.1:0-4449 GCA_964439555.1 uncultured Planctomycetaceae bacterium
ACGGGGGCCATGAGAGACATGACGATCATCGTTATGCAGCTCGAACCTCAATGACTTACCAGCCTCACCCCCCGGTGCAGCAACGACCGTAATCGCGGTATCTGTGGGGCTCTGTTCTTTCCAGCGACTGTTGTACTGACCGCTTTCCAAGTCATCTTGGAAAATCCACCATCGGCTCGTTCATCCGGTTGAGCCGCTTGGAGTCTTCCACGTCGGTGATGTAGGTCACCAGCCCGCGCCCGAAGATGTCGCCCTCGGACCACCAGAAGCTCCGCGCCTGGTCGTCGTAGCATTCCGGGTGCTTCTTGAACACTTCCGTCGCGTGCGTGCTCAGCGGGGAGTCCACGAAGACCGGGAGCGGCTCCATGAGTCCCTCGGCCACCGCCTGGGAGAGGTAGTAGACCACGTTCTGGGTCCGCCCGACCGAGAACGCCGGAATGATCACCTTCCCGCCGGCGTCGCGCGTCTGGTTGATGATCCAGGCGAGCTGCTCCTTCATGTCCGTCGGGTTGGCGTGGCGGCGGCTGGCGTAGGTGCACTCGGTGATCAGGTAGTCCACCTTCGGCATGGGGCAGGTCGGGTCGCGCAGGATCGGCATCTCGAAGCGTCCCAGGTCGCCGGTGTACAGCAGCGTCACCGGGGCCCGGCCGTTGGACGCCTCGATCAGCACGCACGCCGAGCCGAGGATGTGCCCGGCGTCCACGAAGGTCGCCTTGCAGCCCTCGGCGAACTCGAAGGGCTCGTCGTAGGAGACCTCACGGAAGTACTGCATTGCGTTGTGGGCGTCCTCGACGGTGTAGAGCGGTTCAATCTGCTCGGCGCGGCTGCGGGCGCGCTTCTCGTTCCAGAAGCGGGCGTCCTCCTCCTGGATGTGGGCGGAGTCGGCGAGCATGATGTCGCACAGGTCGCACGTTGCGGCCGTGGCGTAGACCGGCGCGCGGAACCGGTGCCGCACCAGGTTGGGGATGTTCCCGCTGTGGTCGATGTGGGCGTGGCTGAGCAGCAAGGCCTGCAACTCCCGCGGGGGCGCCGGGAAGGTGGTGTTCCGCGAGCGGTACTCGGACCGTTTGCCCTGGAAGAGCCCCGCGTCGAGGGCGACCGGCCCGTCGTCGGTGTGCAGGATGTGATGAGAGCCGGTGACCGTCCCGGCCGCGCCGTAGAACTCCAGTTCCGCCATCGTCACTCCGTCGCTTGGTTCTCGCCGATCCCGGCGGCCTGGCGGTCGCGGGGCGCGTCGGTCTCCGGAAGGATTTCCTTGCGGAGGTACTGGTGCTTGTATTGTTCGGTTCGCCCGCGGGCCTCGGCGATGCGCCGCCGCTCCTCCTCCGCGAGCGTCCCCGCCGCCAGCCGGCGCGGGCGGACCGCCCCGAGCCGCCCGCTGGTGCGCTTCTGCCTGTACTCCAGGTTCAGCGATTGCAGCGCCTCGTCCAGCGACGCGGCGAGCTGTTCGGCCTGTCGGGGATCGGACACTTCGAGGCGCAGCTCGTAGTGGGGCGGGCGCCCGAACCGCCCTTGCAGGACCAGCCGCGTGCACTGGTCGCCCGCGTTGCAGCGGGCGATCGCCTCGACCACCTGCCGCTCCGAGAGCTTCTCGCCGGTGATGTTCGCCGTCTGACCGTGACGGCAGAGGAACTCGATGATCGGACACTGCCCCTCGAAGCCGACGACCCGGACGCGGTCGCCGAGGTTGTAGCGCATCAGCCCGGAGAAGTTGCTGAAGACCAGCACGTATTCCCGGCCCTGCTCGACCTCGTGGGCGAGCACCGTCGGCGGGTCGGACTGCTCGGCGTCCTCGGCCGGGATGAACTCCAGGAAGTTGGCGACGATCTCCGCGCAGCCCGCGGCGGTTTCGTCGGCCATGGGGATCGTAAACCGCCCCTCGCTGGCCAGCAGCCCGATGTCCCGCACCGGGACGTCGTCGAACAGCTCCCGGAGGCGCGGTCGGTAGAGCCCCAGGGTCCCCCCGGTCCAGTTGGCCAGGAACGCCAGCGTCCAGAAGTGCCGCGGGAGCAGGCCCCCGTCGGCGGCGATGCCCGCCTCCAGCGTCCGCGCCAGGTCGGGGCGCCGTCCGAAGCGGCGCAGCGCGGGCAGGTCGCCGGCGTCGCCCGGGGGGCGGCAGGTCCCCTCGGCCACGTCGCGGATCAGCCGCTCGGCGTGGGCCCGGGCGGTCTCGATCAGCCGAAGCGTACTCGAGGGGTTCGCCGTGGAGATGATCCCCACGTCCCGGTCGATGCTGCACCGGAGGGTCGTGTAGTACTTCGCCTCCGGGTCCTGCATCGCGCAGACGGTGAGGGGCACCGGGTACATCCGCCGGACGATCTTCTTCTGCCGCTCGGCGATCAACCCGCTGATCGCCCCGCAAGGCAGCCCGGCCGGGCTGCGGAACTCGCACATCGGCGAGGAAAGCTGCACGATGTGCCGCAGCCAGCCTTCCGGGTGGTCCCGCAGGGCGGAGATGCCCACGATGTTGAATCCGCGGCGCATCTCGGCGCAGAATCGGGGGGTGACGGGAATGTGCTTCGCCTGCCCGGTCGTCCCGCTGGTCAGCGAGAACATCAACACCCGCTCGCCCGGCGGGAAGAGGGCGGTGGTCTGCCCCTCGAGCACCCGCTGGACGTAGGGCTCGCGGTCTTTGTACGTGCCAACGGGCACCGCGCGGCGGTATTCTTCAGGGGTGCGGACGCGGGCGAGCCCGTGGTCCCGCCCGAAGTCGGTCCGGGCGCAGCGCGAGAGCAATTCCCGCAGCAGCGCCGCCTGGCAGCGCGGCACGTTGCGGCAGGCGGCGTCGAAGCGCCGCAACTGCACGGCCGCATGTCGCCCGGCTAACCAGGCCAGCGGCCTCAGAATCGTGTGACGGACTCCCGACATGGACGATGGGACTATAGCAGAAAACCCGGTCGAAGCGACAGCGCCCCGCCCGCCGGAACGCGGACGCCGCCCGCGGGAAATCGTCGTCGCCAGCGACGTGCACGTCGGGGACGGGGGCTTCCGGGACAGTTTCTCGCACCCGGGCTCGCCGCGCCCGGAGCAGTTCCTGGCGTTCCTGGACTGGGTCGGCACGCTCGATGCGGAGCTGATCATCCTCGGGGACCTCTTCGAGTTCTGGCAGGCGAACCTCTCCCGCGTGCTCACCCACCCGCTGAGCGTGGAGATCGCCGCGAAGCTCGACGCCCTGGAGGCCGTCTACATCCTCGGCAACCACGACGCGGACCTCGTGGGCTTCGTGGGCACCGACTTCCTCTGCCCGCCGCTGTTCCGCCGCATGAGCGGGCCGGTCTTCCGGATCATGGGCGAGAAGCGCTTCCTGTTCATGCACGGGCACGAGGTGGACCCGCTCAACGCCCCCGAGCGCCCGGGCTGGGCGCGGATGATGTCGATCTTCGTGGGCATCTGCGAGGACAAGTTCGGGCGTCCCATGCAACCGCGGCGTCCGCTGGTCAAGGCCTTCGCCCGCCTCGGGCGCTGGTTCCTCCGCGCCGGGGCGGGCACCTACGGGCGGATCAAGAACCGCCACGGCGGCCCGCGATTGGGGGAGGGGGAGCTGACGCCCTCGCAGGACCCCCAGCAGGCGCGACACATGCTGCGCGTCTACCGCGCCCTCCACGAGCACCCCGACGCCCCCGACGAGTGGCACACCTTCGACTGCCTCGTCACCGGGCACACCCATTCCCCCGGGCGAATGAACGGCTGGTACTACAACTCCGGAAGCTGGTCCACCACCGACAACAACTTCCTCCGTATCAGCCCCGCCGGCGACGTCGACGTCTACGACTGGAACGACGGCAACCCGATCCCCAACAACGCCGTCCTGCGAATCCCGTAACCGTTGCACGTCCGGTTCATCGCCCAGTCGACGGGCCGACTGGTCTGACGTAGCCCGGGCGGGATTCGAACCCGCAAGCCCCGGAGGGCAGAGGATTTTAAGTCCTCAGCGTATGCCAGTTCCGCCACCGGGCCCGGGGTTTGGCGAGCGGGTCAATCGTACTTGCCGGCGTCGACGGGCTGCACGGCCGGCTGGGTGCCGCTGGTCATCGGCAGGCCGGTCTCGGGTAAGTTCGGACGGGTCGTCGGTTCGTCGAAGATCGGGCGGGCGTTCTGGCGGTCGACCTCGGCGTCGGCGTCGCGGTCGGCGGCGCTGAGGGACTTCATCTCCATCGTCGCGCCTTCGTCGTCGTCCTCGACGCCCGGGGGCGGCGGGCTCGGACGCCCGGCCGGGGCGGTCGCGGGCATCGTCGTCGGGGTCGAGCGGTCCTTCTCGCCGGACGGGACGATCTCCATCGTGCCCGTGCCGCCGGTGTCTTCGGCGTCGGGTTCGGGCGCCTTTCCGCCCGGGACGATCTCCATCGTCCCGGTTTCGCCCGTTTCGCTCGTTTCGCCGGTCGGGGTCGGTGCGGGGGTCGGTTCGGGAACGGCGACCGGTTCCGGGGCGGCGGGGACCTCCGGGCTCTC
>CAYTQL010000277.1:0-4431 GCA_964439555.1 uncultured Planctomycetaceae bacterium
TCGGCGGGGTCCAGCGCATCGCCCGGCGCCGCTTCGTGGGTTTCGCCCGCCGGCTCGGGCAGCGGCGGAAGCGGGTTCGCCTCCGCCGGGATGTACTGCCCGCCGAGCAGGCTTTCGATGGCGACCAACTGCTCGGCCGCGGTGATCAGTTCCTCGCGTGGATCGGACATGCCCGGGATCGTAGACCCGCGCCGGCGAAACAGCAACGGGCTTCTGCTCGCCGCGAGGTGCGGCGGCGGATGCGCGGCATGGGGGCGCGCCCCTGCGCCCCGCGGACGCCGCGTGCGGCTTGTCGTTTCCGCCGGGGCGTGGTATTCTCTGCGGCTCGATTGGAGGCTGCGATGATCATTGGCGACCTGAACGACATCCAGGGCCGGACCTACCCCGCCCGGCGGCGGACGCAGAATCTTGTCAACGGCGAATCGCCCGTCACGGCGGAGAACTTCGCCATGGGCTACGTCACGCTCGAACCGCGCGGCGGGCAGGCGCCGTGGCACAACCAGCAGCAGGAAGAGGTCTACTTCGTGGTCTCCGGAACCGGCGAGATGTGCATCGGCGAGGAGAAGCAGACCCTCCGCGGCGGGCAGATCGTGCAGATTCCGCCCGGCGAGTACCATCAGCTCACCAATATCGGCGACGAGCCTCTCTACATGATCTACGTCTACGGACCCGCCGGTGACGTGGACCACTGGAAACAGGAACTCGCCGGCACGCTCCCCAAAGCCGGGCAGGACGCCCCCCCCCTGCCCGAGGGCGCCTGGGAGCAGTGCACCGAGCCGCCGACAAGCTCGGGATGACAAGCGGAAGCTGAACGGAGCGGCCCGCGCGGTTGCCCCGCCATCCACCGAGCGACGCCGTGGGCGGACGGCGTCGAGTGCCCGGCTCGCCGGCAGAGACTGAGCCGCCAACCGGCAAACCACCGGATCGACGAGACAGCGAGGTCATCGGCTGCATCTTCGTTGGTCTCTGTTCATCACAGCAAGCAGTTCCCCGCATACGAAGAGGTCGCACAATGTCGCAGGAAGCCACCACCCACCGGGTCGGAATCATCATGAACGGGGTCACCGGGCGCATGGGGACCAACCAGCACCTGATGCGCTCCATCGTCGCCATCCGCGCCCAGGGCGGCGTGAAGGTCTCCGAGACCGAGCGGATCATGCCCGACCCGATCCTCGTCGGGCGCAACCCCGTCAAGCTCCGCAAGCTCGTGGAGCTCTCGGGCATCGAGAAGTGGACCACCGACGTCGAGAGCGTGCTCAGCGACGACGACTACCCGCTGTACTTCGACGCCCAGACGACCACCCGCCGCGTCGAATGGGTGCTCAAGGCCATCGCGGCCGGGAAGCACATCTACTGCGAGAAGCCCACCGCCCTGAACACCACCGACGCCGTGAAGCTCGCCGCCGCGGCCGGGGAGGCGGGCGTCAAGAACGGCGTAGTCCAGGACAAGCTCTGGCTGCCCGGTCTGCTCAAGCTCCGGATGCTCCGCGAGACCGGATTCTTCGGGAAGATTCTCTCGGTCCGCGGGGAGTTCGGCTACTGGGTGTTCGAGGGGGACGTGGTCCCCGCCCAGCGTCCGAGCTGGAACTACCGCAAGGACGAAGGCGGCGGGATCATTTTCGACATGTTCTGTCACTGGCGTTACGTGCTGGACAATCTCTTCGGAGAGGTCCGGAGCGTCTGCGCCAGGGGCGCTACGCACATTCCCACCCGCTGGGACGAGCAGGGCGAGCCCTACCCGGCCGACGCCGACGACGCCGCCTACGCCATCTTCGAACTCGACGACGGGGTCGTCGCCCAGTTCAACAGCTCCTGGGTCACCCGCGTCCGGCGCGACGATCTGCTGACGCTGCATGTGGACGGGACCCGGGGCAGCGCGGTCGCCGGGCTGCGCAGGTGCCGCATCCAGCCCTACGGCGCAACGCCCAAGCCGGTCTGGAACCCGGACATCGACCAGCCGATCGACTTCTACGACGGCTGGCAGGAGGCGCCCGATCAGGTCGACTACGAGAACGCCTTCAAGCTCCAGTGGGAGCTGTTCCTCCGCCACCTCGTCCTCGACGAGCCTTTCCGCTGGACGCTGCTGGAAGGCGCCAAGGGCGTCCAACTGGCCGAGACCGGGATGGAAAGCTGGAAAGAGCGGCGGTTCCTCGACCTGCCCGAGCTGGGATAGCTCCCCGGGCGGGCACGGGAGGCCGAACACAACGAGCCGGCGCGCGCCCGACGGTTCCGAAAATCCCGCGTCCTGTCACTTCCCGGCGGGCTAGAGCAGCGTCGGGTCGTCCTCGTCGGAGGCTTCTTCGGATTCACTCGCCTCGGGCTCTCCGGGCTTCTCCTTCTTCACGCTCTTCGGCTCGGGCTCCGGGCTTTCGAGGGGGAGCTTGCGCTGGGAGTTGTCGTCGGTGACTACGCGGGCGACGGAGACGAGCTTGTCGCCCTCGCGGAGCTGGATGATCCGCACGCCCTGGGTCGCCCGCCCGATGGTGCGGATGTCCTCGACGCCGGTGCGGACGATCATCCCGTTGAAGGTGATGAGCATCAGTTCATCGGCGTCGCGCATCGCCTTGATGCCCACGACCTTCCCGTTCCGCTCGGTGGTCTTGATGTTGATGATCCCGTACCCGCCGCGTCCCTGGGTGCGGTACTCCTCGAACTCGGTCCGCTTGCCGTACCCGTTCTCGCAGAGGGTCAGCAGCGTGGCCATCGGGTCGACCACGACCATGCCGACCACCTCGTCCTCCTCGCGGAGGTTGATCCCGCGGACGCCGGTGGCGGTCCGGCCCATGGGGCGGACGTCGGTTTCCTGGAAGCGGATGGCCTGGCCGTCGCGGGAGCCGAGGACGATTTCGTCGTCGCCGTGGGTGACCCAGGCGGTGACGACCTCGTCGCCTTCCTGGAGCCCGGTCGCCTGGATACCGCCGCGGCGGACGTTGGAGTAGGCGGCCAACTCCGTCTTCTTGACCTGCCCCATCCGCGTGGCGGTCAGAAGGAAGCGATCCTCGTCGAACTCGCGGACCGGGAAGACCGCGCAGATCCGCTCGTCGGCGGTCATCTGGAGCAGGTTGACGATCGCCCGGCCCTTGGACTGCCGGGCCATGGAGGGGATGTCGTAGACCTTCAGCCAGTGCATCCGCCCGTTGTTGAGGAAGATCAGCAGGTAATCGTGCGTCGAGGCGATGAAGACTTCCTCGATGAAATCCCCCTCCTTCGCCTCCGAGCCGATCACCCCGACCCCGCCGCGTCCCTGGCGGCGGTAGGCGGTCAGCGGCATCCGCTTGATGTAGCCCTCGTGCGAGAGGGTCACCACCACGTCCTCCTCGGCGATGAGGTCCTCGATCTCGAACTCGCCGACCTCGCCGACGAACTGGGTGCGCCGCTCGTCGCCGTAGCGGTCCTTGATCTCGTAGATGTCCTCGCGGATCACGTCCAGCAGGCGGCGTTCGTCCGAGAGAATCTGCTCGTAGCCGGTGATCTCCTCGATGAGCTTGGAATAGTCGTTGGCGAGCTTCTCGATCTCCAGCCCGGTGAGCCGCTGGAGCTGCATCGCCAGGATCGCGTCGGCCTGGACGCCGGTGAGGAACTGGTCTGCGCCGCTGACGCGGTCCACGAAGACCTCCGGGAGCAGCCCGCGGACCGTCGCCTGCTCGGTCAGCCGCAGCGGGTGCTCCATCAGGCGGGCCCGCGCGGTGGGCACGTCCGGGGAGGATTTGATCAGCTCGATGATCCGGTCGATGTCCGCGACCGCGAGGATCAGCCCTTCCAGCACGTGGGCCCGCTGGCGGGCGCGGCGGAGCAGGAAGATCGTCCGCCGCCGGATGACGTCCTTGCGGTGGTCGATGTAGTGCTGGAGCGTCTCGCGGAGGCTCAGCGTCCGCGGCGCCTTGTTGACCAGCGCGATGTTGATGATGCTGAAGGTGCTCTGGAGCGGCGTGTACTGGTAGAGCTGGTTGATGACCACCTCCGACTCGGCGCCCTTCTTGAGCTCCACCACGATCCGCATCCCGTTGCGGTCCGAGTGGTCCTGCACGTCGGAGATGTCGGGGATCTTCCCCGCCTTGACGGTGTCGGCGATCCGCTCGATGACGGTGGTCTTGAGCACCTGGTAGGGAATCTCGGTGACCACGATCTGGCTTTTGCCCCCGCGGAGCTGCTCAACGTGCACCTTGCCCCGCAGCACCAGCTTGCCCCGCCCCGTGCGGTAGCCCTCGGCGATGCCCGCCCGGCCGCAAATCATCCCGCCGGTGGGGAAGTCCGGGCCCTTGATGTGCTGCATGAGCTCGGGCAGGTCGGCTTCGGGGTTTTCGATCAGGCAGATCAGGGCGTCGCAGACCTCGTTGAGGTTGTGCGGAGGGATGCTGGTAGCCGAGAAATCCGGCTGTTATCCGCTATATATACAAGGGAGCCATCTTCGGATTTCGGACCTCCCTGATC
>CAYTQL010000278.1:0-4404 GCA_964439555.1 uncultured Planctomycetaceae bacterium
ACCTCGTACCGGGGGTGGGTGAGGTACTCGGTCAACTCGCCGTCGTTGGTGAGGATGATCAGCCCCAGCGAATCGGCGTCGAGCCGTCCGACGGTGTAGATCCGCTCGGGGATGTCCGGGACCATGTCGATCGCCCGGCGACGCCCGCGGGGATCGTCGGAGGTGCACACCACGCCCTTGGGCTTGTTGAGCAGGAGGTAGATCGGCCGCTCGGTCCCGAAGCGGACCGGCTGGGTGTCCACGCGGACCTCGTCGCGCCCGGGGTCCACGAAAGCGGGCAGGTCGCGGACGACGACGCCGTTGACGGCGATCCGCCCTTCCAGGATCATCTCCTCGATCGCGCGGCGCGAGGCGACCCCCGCATCGGCCAGGGCCTTCTGGATGCGCAGCTTACCGGGCGTGCGGTTCTTGTACTCCGGGGCGGTCATTCGGGGAGTAACACCTCCAGGCACAGCGCGTCTTTCCCGGCCTGGAGGGAGGGCGCCTCCAGCCCGGCCGGGAGCAGAACGGTCTGTCCGGGTCGAAGGGAAACGGGGTTCGCCCCGGCGCCACCGTGGATCTGCAACGTCCCGGACGCCTCGAGCACCATCAGCGCGCTGCACCGACCGGCCGGAAGCTGCGCCGACTGCCCGCCCGAAAGCCTGCGGCGGACCACCGTGAAGTAGTCCGTCCGCAGCAGCACGTCGCCGTCGGCGCCGGGGGGCGTCTCGGCCGCGGGCTCGAAGTGGATGCACTGCATGGAGCGCTCGACGTGGATTTCCCGCCCGCGACCCCAGTCGGTGACGCGGTAGGTGGTGTCCGACGGCGTCTGGACCTCCGCGACCACGACGCCCTTGCCCAGGGCGTGAACGGTGCCCGCCGGGAGGTAGTGGAAATCGCCGGCCGCGACGTCGTATCGCTGCACAAGATCCTCCACGGTGTCGTTCTCGATCGCCTCGCGGAACCGCTCGGGCGTCACGCCCTCCTTGACGCCCTTGTAGATGTACCCGTCGCGGGATTCGAGCACGTACCAGCATTCGGTCTTCAGATCGGCGCCGGGGATTTCCCGCACCGCCTGCTCGTCGGGGTGAACCTGGAGCGAGAGGGTCTCGTTGGCGTCGAGGAGCTTGAGCAGCAGCGGAAACCGCTCGCCGCCGCTCGGACGCGCGCCGCCGAGAAGCTCCGCCCCGATCTCGCGCGTCAGTTCGGTCAGCGTCCGATCCTCCAAGGGCCCGCAGGCGACCTCGGAAACGCCTTCGGGCAGGTCGGCGAGGTCCCAGCTTTCGCCGATGTCCCTGCCCTCGGGCAGATCGCGCCCGAAGAGGCGCTCAAGGTTGCGCCCGCCCCAGATTTTCTCTTTGTAGATCGGCCTGAACGGCAACGGATAAAGCGTCATCGCGCGGCTCCTTGCATGAACCCGCCGCATTCTAGTCGCCCCGCCGCACGCACGCCAACCTTGCGGAAGCGCGCGGACGGGCCTAGACTCCCCGGCGAAACAGCGTTCGCCGCAGGGAACGCGGAACGCACGGAGAACCGACGCAACAGCCGAACGGCGGACGCCGGCCGTCGGCCGATCCGACTCGGGCCGGCACGCCCGAGCCGCCTCCTCGTCGGACTGCGGTCCACGGGTGAGCCGTTCTCCGCGACCTCCGCGTGCCCAGCGGTGAATCCGAATCCGAGACAGGAAGGAGCGGACGAATGTCCGAAGCCAAGCCGACGATTGCGTTCGACGATTTCATCAAGCTCGACCTGCGGGTCGCCAAGGTTCTCAGCGCCGAAGAGCACCCCAACGCCGACAAGCTGCTCGTGCTGAAGATCGACCTCGGCGGCGAGGAGCGGCAGTTGATCGCCGGGCTCAAGCCCTACATGGAGCCCGGGTCGCTCGTGGGCAAGACCATCATCGTCGTGGTCAACCTCGAGCCGCGGAAGATGCGCGGGCTCGAAAGCCAGGGCATGCTCCTGGCCGCGTCGCACACCGAGGATGACCAGCGGAAGGTCACCGTCCTGACCACCGACGGACCGGTCCCCGCCGGGGCGGAGATTTCCTAGAGATACAGCTCGCCTTTGCGTCTGCGGGCCTTCGGCGACCGTTCCCTCCTACAGCTTTCCCTTGCGCCTCAGGAGCTGGAGGAGCAGATCGGCGGCGTTGTCGGTGGCGGATTGGCCGTTGGGCTTCTCCAGGCTTCCGGCGACTTCCAGGAGTTGGCGCCGAGTCTCGAAGAGGTAGCCCAGGTCGTTCATCACTTCCAGGACCATCGTCTCGAGGGCGCGCTGATCGCCGTTCCACGGCATCATCTCGGGAACGACGCGCTGCCCGCCGAGGATGTTGACCAGGGAGAAGTGCGGCGTGGGGATCATGTACCGCCCTACCGCCCGGCGAACCACCCGCAGCAGCGGGCCGACGCGGTAGAAGATCACCATCGGAACGCCGAAATGGGCGACTTCGAGCGTCACCGTACCGCTCGCGGCGATGGCGAAGTGGCTGCGGGCGAGCAGCTCGCGAGTGCGCCCCACCTCGATCCGGGCCGAGCCGGCGTCGACGTATCGGCGGATCAGGTCCGCGCACTCCGCGCTCCGCGCGCTGAAGACGCACTCGCTGCCGGACCAGCGCCGGCAGATCGTCTCGGCCACGCTCGCGAGGGGGCGGGCATGGTGGCGGATCTCCCCCTTCCGGCTCCCGGGCAGCAGGAGCACGCGCCACCGGCCCTGGGCCCAGACCTCCGCCAGGTCGGGCAGCGGGTCCGGCGCGGGCGGCAGCGCGTCGAAGAGCGGATGCCCGACATACTTGGCCCGCACGCCGCGGTCGCGGAGGTAACGCTCCTCGAAGGGCAGGATGCAGGCGACCTGGTCGCTGAGCCGACGCAGCTTCCGCACCCGCCAGGGCGCCCACGCCCAGACCTGCGGGCAGATGAAGTGCATCACCGGGCTTCCGACCGACTTGGCCGCGGCGCAGAGGTGCCAGTTCAGCGCCGGCGAGTCGCAGGGGATCAACGCATCGGGAACGATCCGCCGGACCTGCTCGGTCAGAAAGCGAATCTTGCGAATCCAGTACGGGAGCTTGCCCAGCGGTCCGCCGAGCATGTCGGCGTGGGCGGTGAGGTCGTCGATCAACTCGCACCCGGCGGCCGCGGACTTCGGACCCCCGAGCCCGAGAATCCGGGCGCGGGGCAGGCGCGAGCGGATGGACGCGACGAGGCGGGCAGCGTGGTCGTCGCCGCTGGCCTCGGCGGAAGAAATGAAGATGGTCAGGTTCCGCGCGCCCATGCGGCGAGAGTGTAGCGACGGCCCCTGCCCGACGCAATCACGCAAGGGCTCCGCAGCAACTTACGGATGTACGGAGGCTTCGGCGTCGTCGCCGGCGGGGTCCCGCAGGCAGCGTCCCTGGAGCACGCCCAGGAACCACCACGCCAACGCCAGCAGCCCCCAGAACGGGAGCGTGGCGCCCACCGTGAGCCCGAGCAGACGGGCTTCCGGGGCCTCCGGGAGATGCCACAGCGTCACCGCCAAGCAAACCAGCGCAGGCATGCCGATCAGCAGCACCGCGTACATCCAAGATCGCGATCTTCCACACGTCCGTGTCATCAACTCCCCTTTGCAACAGTCCGTCACTCCGGGGGCGCGGCGGCCAGACCGATGCCCGAGGCGATCGCATGCGTCTTGATGTGACTGATCGAAATCAGGATTTCGCCGAGCCCGGCGGACCGGGCGAGCTCGTCGCACCGCCCGGACAGACGAATCCGCGGGCGACCGCTCGGCTCGTTGAGCACCTCCACGTCGGTCCAGGCGATCCCGCGGGACCAGCCGGTGCCCAGGACCTTCAGCACGGCTTCCTTGGCGGCGAACCGCCCGGCGAGATGCTCGATCCGACGCTTCCGGTCGCGGGCGTAGGCCCGTTCGGCCTCGGTAAAGACGCGTGACAGAAACCGCTCGCCGTGCCGTTCGATCGCTCCGGCGAGGCGTTCGCACTCCACCATGTCCACGCCGTGGGCGATTACGGTCATCATCGGACCGACCATGATAGACGCGGAAGAATGGGCGGGCAATGCCCCGTCTCGTGGAAAACCCCAGGAGTCCGGATGCCGCCACAGCGGCTCAGAACTCGTCCCCGTCGGACTCCATCGTGTCTTTCCAGAGCTCGAGGTTCTCCAGGTAGACGGCCGTGCCGCGGGCGACGCACGTCAGCGGGTCGTCGCCGACCTGCACGTCCAGCCCGGTGGCGTTGGCCAAGACGGTGTCCATCCCCCGCAACAGGGCGCCCCCGCCGACGAGGACGATGCCGTTGTCCACGAGGTCGGCGGCGAGTTCGGGCTCGGCCTTTTCCAGCGTGCGGACCACGCAGTCGATAATCGCCCCGACCGGCTCCTTCAGCGCCTCGCGGACCTCCTCGGAAGAGATGATCGTCTTGCGGGGCAGCCCGGAGATCAT
>CAYTQL010000279.1:0-4402 GCA_964439555.1 uncultured Planctomycetaceae bacterium
CAAGAACGAAGGCGTCAGCCCCGCCGGCAGCCACAAGCCCAACACCGCCATTCCCCAGGCCTGGTACAACAAGCAGTTCGGCATCGAGCGGCTGACCACCGAGACCGGCGCCGGGCAGTGGGGCTCGGCGCTGGCGTTCGCCTGCGCCCTGGTGGGCCTGGAATGCAAGGTGTTCATGGTCCGCATCAGCTTCGACCAGAAGCCCTTCCGCAAGCTGATGATGCAGACCTGGGGCGCCAACTGCGTCGCCAGCCCGTCCAAGGAAACCCAGGCCGGACGGAACGTCCTCGCCCAGATGCCCGAGACGCCCGGCTCGTTGGGCATCGCGATCTCCGAGGCGATCGAACAGGCCGTCACCGACGAGTCCGGCAAGACCCGCTACTCGCTGGGCAGCGTGCTCAACCACGTCATGCTCCACCAGACGATCATCGGGCAGGAAGCCAAGCTCCAGCTCAAGAAGGCCGGCGAGGAGAAGGTCGACGTCGTCATCGGCTGCGCCGGCGGCGGGTCGAACTTCGCGGGCCTGGCGTTCCCCTTCGTCTGCGACAAGATCAACGGCGCGGAAATCGAAATCTACCCCTGCGAGCCGGAAAGCTGCCCCACGCTGACCCGCGGACCCTACGCCTACGATCACGGCGACACCGCCGAGATGACCCCGCTGATGGCGATGCACACGCTCGGGCACGCCTTCGTACCCCCGCCCATCCACGCCGGCGGACTGCGCTACCACGGGATGGCGCCGCTGGTTTCCCAGGCGGTCATGGAAGGCCTGCTCACCCCGCGGGCGTTCCACCAGCTCAAGTGCTACGAATCGGCCGTCCAGTGGTCCCGCGTCGAGGGCTTCATTCCCGCCCCGGAGACCTCCCACGCCCTGGCGTGCACCATCGACGAGGCCAACAAGGCCAAGGAAGAGGGCAAAGAGAAGGTCATCCTGCTCAACTGGTCCGGGCACGGGCTGATGGACCTGACCGGCTACGAGGCCTTCTTCTCCGGGAAGCTCCACGACCACGCCCTGCCCCAGGAAGAGCTGGACAAGACCGAGGAAGTCCTCAAGGGCTACCCCAAGCCGCAACTCGCGTAGACAGCGGCGGTCGCAAAGCCGAAGAGACGCAGAGAACGACGTCGCAAAGCAGCAGTTACAGGCGCCGGAGCCCGCGCGGTCTCCAGCCAACCGGGCCTCGGGGTTCGGTGCCTGTCTGTTCGGGGCTTGTGCTTGCGGCTTTTCCGCGTCTCGCCGCCTCGGCGTCCGCCGCTTCTGTTAGAATGCATCCATGAGCGACGTAACGGACCATGACGCGCGGGTGCGGCGCTGTCCCCGGCTGGGGCATGATCTCCGCTTCGCGTACTGCCGTGCTCCGGGCCAGGCGCTGCCGTGTCGGCGGGTCTTCGACTGCTGGTTCGAGATCTTCGACGTCGCCGGGTTCATGCGCGAGCACTTCAGCGAAAAGCAGATCGAGCAGATCACCGCGCCGCCGCGGGAGAAGATGCTCTCCCTGGTAGAACTGATCCAGCAGGCCCGGCAGCGCAACGCGGAGGGCGACCGTGACCGCTGAGTCGCCGTCGGCTCGCCCCGCTCGCCGCCTCAGGCGGGTCGCTGGCAACCGGTCGCTGAGCAGGGCGATCGCGTGGACGGCGCCGCAGCGCCCGGCGGTCTCGACGGCGCGGCGGACCCACTCGACGCCCAGGCCGCGCGAAGGGCGTCCGGAGGCGGGCTTGCAGTGGACATCGGTCAGGACCAGCAGGCCGAAGGGCTCGCTCACTGACGGCTCCTCGCCAAAACCGGGTTCCGGCGGGGGGCTCTCTTGCGGGGCATCCGTACAATCGCATTCGCTCGCCATTGTAACGGTCGGTCGCCCCGGTGCGGTTAATGTTTGGTGAGGGTTTCGCGGCAGGGGGCGGGGAAAATTCTTCCGCGAAACGCTTTGGTTCGCCTCGGGGGCACGGCTATAATGAATGCGATTGGAGTCGGCAACCGTTTGTGCGCTCAACGCGGCGGTTGCGCGAGACCGGTTCCCAACGCTCTCGGTCCCGTCACGAATCTGTTCCAACTCGGAGGAGGCAGGTCATGAAGGCCTACCGAATTTCGCTCGCCGTCGCCGTTGCGCTCGCGCTGCCGGGGCTCGCCCTCGCCGATACCTTCAGCATCACCGTCGATTCCCCCTCGACCGTCGGCACGCCTCTGAGCGGCTCGGATCTGCTCAACCCGGGCCCGAGCGTCCAGGTCCCCGACGTGCTCGACGTCGACGACGAGGTCGACGCCCTCTCCGGCGGGATCGACGCGGTCCGCATGAGCAACATCGTCTACTTCTCGGTGGACGTCTTCTCCGCCGGGCTTGCCCAGCCCTGGACGCCGTGGGACGTTTCCGGCCAGGCGGGCAACGGGCAGGTCGGCGGGGACCTCTTCGCCACCACCGACGCCCGGGGGACGTTCGGCGTTCCGTCCGGGCGCAACCGGCTCTCGATCAATCAGGACCAGTTCGGGCTTGCCCCGTTGGCGTGGCCGGGGATGGTCGCCGACGGGCCGCAGGACGAACTGGACGCCGTGAACTTCGGCGAATTCGACCTCGACGGGGGCGGGGACCTCGAGCTGCCGATCTTCCTTTCCTTGCGGACCGGCTCGCCCTCGCTGACCGGCGGGGTCGCCGATTCCGGGGCGGACATCGTCATGGTCTACCCCGCCGCGACGCCCTCGCTGTACGCGGACCAGGCGGTGATGGGGCTGGAACTGGACGACGACATCGACGCGCTGGCGCTGCGTGATAACGTGAACGGCCTGGCCGAGGCGGGCGCCGACATGGCGCTGTTCAGCCTGCACCCGGGCTCGCCGACGCTGACGGCGAACGGGTTCTCCCCCGCCGATGTTTTCGTCACCCGCTTTGACGGGACCTACTCCCGGCTGTACACGGCCGATAGCCTCGGGCTTCAGTTCGACGACAACGTCGACGCGCTGGAAGTGCAGATCCCCGAGCCCGGACTGATGGGCGTGCTCGCCCTCGGGGTCGGCATGCTGCTCTACCGCCGACGCCGTACCGCTCACTGAACCGACCCGTATCAACCGAAATTCGAACTCACCCCGACGGGCCCGCCTTCGTGCGAGCCCGTCTCTTTGCGCCGCGCGATGGGGAACCCGACTGGCTCGGCGTACTACTCCCGCGGCGCCGGAGTACCTCGAAGCCGCCGGGATTCTCCGGTTCCCACCGTGGTGTCCTCTAAGGTGAGTGCCGCAAGAGTATTCAGATTTTTCTGTTTTGGCTGAAAATCGTCCTGTTTTTCCCGACAGGGCACTGGGTGTAAGTACTCAGGAGGGCTCTGAAGCTGTTGCTTGCGGCCATATCGTGAGGGACGTGGGGGGTGACCCAATATGTCGGGGTTCGGCATGCGAATGCCGCCACCCCTGGCGTATATGGCAAAGCTCTGCAAATCTGCCCATATTAACATTCTCTCGGTAGAATTCCTATATCAGGGCGAAATAAGTCCAGTCGTATCCCGATTATCCTACGCCTTTGAGGGAACCGCCCGATTGAAGGAATGTCTGGCAATTCCGAGTATGGGTGCGTGGGCCGAATACCCATCTGTTCCGGGGTTCCAGACAAGTCGCTTAAAACTGAGAGGACGGACAAATGCAAAGCAGTGACACAGTCACGCTCGGCGCCCGCGACCTCGTTCGGGAGAATCTCCCCCTCGCCAGGCAGATCGCCGGCCGGTTGAAGAAGCGCTACTCGTGGGTTCCGCTGGAGGATCTTCACAGCTACTCACTGCTCGGGTTGACGCTCGCGGCGAAGGCCTTTGACCGGACCCGCGGCGTTCCCTTTCCCAACTATGCCTCGCAGAAGGCGCTGTTCTGGGCGATCGACGAGATGCGCAAGGACGGCGTGCTCGTTCGCCGCAGCTCCGCCGCCAACCGCCCCAAGACCGTTCGCTTCGGAGATTCCCGGATGCAAGAGGACACCCCGGCCATGCAGGTTCCCGACCGCGCCGCCGACCGCACCGCCCGTCGCGTCGAGGTCCGCGACTTCGTCAAGACGATGCTCGGAAAGCTCTCCGAGGAGGAGCGTCGCCTGATGGAACTCTACTACGCCGACGAGATGACCTTCGGCGAGATCGCCCGGGTGTTCGACCTCAGCGAGTCGTCGATCTGCCTGCGGCACAAGGCGATCATCAAGAAGCTTCGCCTGATGGCCCGTCGCGGGCGTCAGCCGGCGTAGTCGGTCCCGTCGCTCACTCAGTCGTCGCTCATCCAGGTCAAGGAAGCTACATGAGCCCCCATCAGTATTCGTACGCGGCCGACAGTTCACCCTCCGGCCCGCACATTCCGGCGTCCATGGTTGCCTGCCCGGAGAAGCCCCCGCTGCCCATCGTCGGGCGGAGCGAGGGGATGCAGCAGGCGCTGGGGCAGTTGCGC
>CAYTQL010000280.1:0-4394 GCA_964439555.1 uncultured Planctomycetaceae bacterium
CCCGACCGACGTGGACGTGGCGAATTTCATCGGGCAGTTCTCGGCGAGCCCGATCTTCGAGGACGTGAACATGGGCTATTCGCGGAGCGTCGAGTTCCGCTCACGCCGGGGGCGCGGGTTCCAGGCCAGTTGCTACATCGTCAAGTGAGGCGCAGATGAAGGCTATCGGCAAGGAAAACCTGATCATCCTCGGCGCGCTGGCGGGCGTGGTGGTCCTGTCGGTGTTCGCGGTGTATCTGCCCCAGTCGAGCCAACTCGACGAGATCGAGCAGGACATTACCGAGCGCAAGAACACGCTCCAGGCCAACGTCGACAAGGTCGCGGTCGTCCCCTCCCTGCTCAAGCGGGTCGAGAAGCTCAAGAGCTGCTACACCGGGTGGGAGCGCCGGCTCCCGAAGCAGAAGGAACTCGGCGGCTTCCTCCGCGAGATCAGCACGCTGCTCAACGACCATGAACTGGCCAACCAGGCCATCGAGCCCGGAAGCCCCACCCGTCAGACGCTCTACCACCAACTGCCGATCATCATGCGGTTCAAGGGCAGCTACCTCTCGCTGGCGACGTTCCTCCAGCGGATGGATCGCATGCAGCGGCTGACCCGGGTGGAGAAGCTCGTCGTCCACCACTCTGCCGACGACCGGGAGAACCTCGGCGCCGAGCCGCTCGACATCGAAGTCCATATGAACATCTATTTTACCGAGAGCTGAGGCCTGCGCCATGAGCTATCCGCGAAACTCCCAGCCCGCGATGAACTGGAAACTCCGGCTCAGCCAGGAGCTTCGTCGCGACAAGAAGAAGACCGCCGTCCTGGCGACGCTGCTGGTGGTCGGCGGGATCATGGGCGGACGACTGCTGGTCAAGCAGCTCGGCCCGTCGTCGGCGGAGGCGTCCGTCGAGGCGCCGGTTGCCGCCGACGCCCCGACCGAGGCCGCGCCGCCGGCGACCACGCCGCGACGGGCGAACCCGCGGGTCGCGGACATTCCCGAGATCGACCGGACCATCGACCGGGACCTTTTCCGCCCGAACGAGGAATTCTTCCCGCCGATAGTCGAGGAGAAGACCGAGCCGACCCGGGTCGTCGCGGTCCCCGCCCCGACGCCGAAGGACGACAAGGAGCGCCGGGCGAGGCTGATTCGCGCCCAGGCCCGGGCGCTTCAGTTGGAGAGCACGATGGTTGGTTCCCGCCCGACGGCGATCGTCAACGGGCAGGTCCTGCACAAGGGGGAGTGGATCAGCGGGTTCGAGGTCAAAGACATTACGTCACGCTCCTGCGTCGTGGAGAAGGAAGACGTGACGATCACGTTGGACATGCGCGGCTGGTAAGCGCGCAGAGGCGGGGCTGAGCGGCCCCGCGCGTTGTACCGTGCTCGACGAAGCACGGGGCATTGGCATTTGCGGCCAGGCTGCCACAGGAGCAGCCGCTTACACAACAGGAGTACGGTCATGATCGCATCCCGTCCCCTTTCTCACCTCGTGCGCGCCACGTGCGTCCTGCTGGCGGTGGTCGCCGGTCTCCCGGCGTCCGCCTGGGCCCAGGACGCGGCCGAGACCCAGCCCGCCGAAGGCGAAACGGTCAAGCTGACGCGTCCGAACACCTTCACCGTCAACTTCCAGGGCACCGATCTGCGCCTGGCGCTTCGCCTGCTGAGCACCGAGGGACGGCGAAACATCGTCGCCAGCCGCGAGGTGCAGGGCAAGGTCACCGCGACGCTCTACAACGTGACCTTCAAGGAAGCGCTCGAGGCGGTCCTCTCCTCCGCGGGCTTCGCCTCCGTGGAGAAGGACAACATGATCCACGTCATGACGCCCCAGCAGTACGAGGCGTATCAGCAGTCCCAGAAGCGGATGACGGTCAAGCCCTTCACCCTCAGCTACCTCACGGCTGCGGACGCCAAGTCGCTGCTGAGCCCGGCCCTGAGCGATGCGGGGACCATCACCGTCACCCCGGCGGCGGCGGTGGGCATCGCCTCCAGCAAGAGCGAGGCGGGCGGCAACAGTTACTCCTCTTCCGACGTGATCCTCGTGCGCGACTACGAGGAACGGATCGAGCGGATAGCCGCGCTGGTCGAGCAACTGGACGTCAAGCCTCGCCAGGTGCTCATCGAGGCGACGATTCTCCGGACCGTCCTCGATGAGAACAACGCCCTCGGCGTGGACTTCAACTCCCTCGCCGGCATCGACTTCCAGGGCCTGGACACTACCAGCGCCGGGCTGACCGACGCGACGACCGGGACCGTCCAGCCGACCGGGCTGCCCAACAACGGCTCGGCCAGCACGATCCGGACCGACTTCAACTCCGCCATCGGCTCCGGCGGGGTGAGCATCGGGTTCATGACCAACGAGATCGCCTTCTTCATCCGCGCGCTCGAATCGGTCACGGACCTCTCGGTGGTCGCCAACCCGAAGCTGCTGGTCGCCAACAAGCAGCGCGGCGAGGTCATGGTCGGCAACCGCGACGGGTACCTGACCACGACCTTCACCGAGACGACCGCCACGCAGTCGGTCGCCTTCCTGGAGACGGGCACCCGGCTGATCGTCCGGCCGTTCGTGGCCAAGGACGGTCTGATCCGGATGGAGATCCACCCCGAGCAGTCCAGCGGATCGATCCAGGAGGTCGCCGGCAGCGCGCTGCCCAGCGAGACGACCGTCGAGGTCACCTCGAACGTGCTGGTCCGCGACGGGCACACGATCGTCATCGGCGGTCTGTTCCGCGAAACGACCAGCGCGGGGCGTTCCCAGGTGCCGCTGCTGGGCAACGTCCCCTACGTGGGAGGCGCCTTCCGGCGAACCACCGACGAGACCGTCCGCGAGGAGATCATCATCCTGATCACCCCGCACATCATCAAGCAGGCCGCCGCCGAGGCGGTCGGCTCGCAGGTCAAAGCCGAGATCGAGCGCATCCGCATCGGGAACCGCAAGGGTCTGCGCTGGTGGGGTCGCAACCGCCTCGCCCAGGAGCACCTCCGCGCCGCCAAGCAGCACCTCCGCGCGGGCAAGGTCGACCGGGCGTTGTGGGACCTGGACATGGCGCTGTCGATGGACCCGAAGATGCTCGAAGCGATCCGCCTCAAGGAACGCCTCACCCACAAGGCCTACTGGGCCAACGAGGTCCGCGGGGCGTCCACGCGCTTCCTGATGGAGCGCGTCCTGCTCCAGGAGCAGGGCATCCCCTTCGAGCCGATCACGCCGCCGGACCGCCCGGAGCGCTCCACGGAGCTCGACCCGCAGGTCCGCGAGTTGCTGGGCATCGAGCCGCGCCCGAGCACGACCCTCCGCGAGCGAGGCGAATACGACGACGGGCTCGGCGGGATGCGCGTCCGCCCGGCCAACGGCGGCGAGCACGAGCTCAAACCCATCGAGGCCGATCCGGTCGACACGGTCGAACCGACGGTCCGGGCGCGCGACGACGAAGACGACTCGACCCCGCCGGACGCTCCCGAGCCCGAGGCTGCGGACGACGAACCGGACCCGCCGACGACGGACGGGGAGATCAAGATGGCCCCGGCCGATGCCGATGAGTAGGAAGCGGGACCCCCACGTCCCGCCGGGCGTCGCAGACGCCCAGAGAGCCCAACCCAAGCGTTTCGGGCTCTCGCGCGACCCGATGTGTGAAGTTAGGTAACTCAGGGAGCCTGGGCAACGAGCCCTGCGGTCCCTCCAACCTGGAGATGGACATGAAGCGGTGGATTCTTGCGGCGGCAATTGTGGCGGTGCTCAGCGGCTGCGGGCCCAGCGTGCCCCAAGCCAAGCAGGAAGCCCACGCCCGGTGGGATACCGCCCGGGCGAGGGTGCTCTACGGGATCGCCCGGGAGCACTGGAAGGTCGGGCAGCTCGACCAGGCGGCCGCCAAGGCCCGGGAGTCGCTGTCGCTGAACCCGGAATACTTCGACGCCCGGAAGCTGCTGGGCACGGTCTGCGTCGAGCAGGGAAAGTACAAGCAGGCGATCGAGGAGCTGGAGCCTTTGCGCGAGCGGGCGCCGGACGAGCCGGAGGTCTGGTACCTCATCGGCGTCGCCCAGGAGCGGGACGCCCAGCTCGCCGAGGCCCTGGTCAGCTATCGCAAGGCCTACGCCCTGGACTCCGAGAGCAGCGAGGCGGTCAAGGCGGCCGCGGAGGTCCTCGTCCAGCTCGGACGCGTGCGCGAGGCGGAGCATCACGTCGAGAGCTACATGGCCCGGAGCCCCAACGACCCGGGCATGTACGAACTCGCCGGGCGACTGGCCGTGATGCAGAAGAACTGGCCGCGGGCGGTCGAGATGCTCACCCAGGCCTCCGACCTGGACACGAACAACGCCCGCTATCGCGAGATGCTCGCCCGGGCGCAGTTCCAGGGGCGCAAGTATGACGCGGCCGCCCGGAACCTTTCGCATCTCGGGGAGATCGAGGGCTACGAGATG
>CAYTQL010000281.1:0-4383 GCA_964439555.1 uncultured Planctomycetaceae bacterium
CGCCCTCGGCCCGGCCGTAGAGCAGCAGGTCCACGGCCTCGTCGTTCATGGCCACGCCCGAGGCCATTTGCTCGATCAGCTCGACCTGATCATGCGAGAGGACCGGCTTGCCCTGCGCCAGCGCCCACTCGGCGAAGGCCTTCGTGGCCGAACCGAACGGCTTGCCGGTCTTGGGGTTGATGGGCCCGCCGAGTGCGAACGCGGCCTCGTAGGCGTCACGGCCTTCGAGGATGCGAACGTGGGCGGCGCGCCCTACCAGGTAGGCGGGCGAGTCCTTGTCATCGATCAGGCCCAGGGCCTTCTTGCGGTGCAGCCATGGGCATCTGATGAAGTCCAGCAACTGGTGGCTGGATAGGTACTCGCCCGCCTTGGCGTGGTACTGCTCGGCCGGCTCGCAGGTCAGGATGCTGATGTCGATGCAGATGTCGTCCCTGGTTCTCATTGGCGTCTCCGTCGCTGATCTCCAAGGGTCTATATTTGCGTGAGGGCCGAATCCTTTTCGGGTCAGTCCAAATCGCCCAGTCCGGCCTCTTCGAGATAGGGCCGGATTTTCTTGATGGCGCGGGTCACCGATGCCGGAGAGACCCCGAGAATCTCGGCCACTTCGATGGGACGGTGGGTCATCAGCAGCGCCGCGATGCCTCGCAGCCGCTCGGGCATTCCGGACAAGGCGGACTCGACATCGAGGCGCAGATCGGTGGCCGCGAACGGACCGCCGTTGTCGTACCGTGGGTCGGGAATCGATTCGGCGAAGTCCTCGTTGGCGTCATCGAGGGCCAGGGGCGACATCGCTGCGTGGCGCTGGGCGGTGATGAACTTGCGGACGAGATGCCGGTAGTGACGATCCAGCACCATACAGACGAACGTCCGCCAGCTGGTCTTGGCCGGGTCGTACTCCTCGATCCCCGCGAGCAGGCGCAGCCGGAAATCCTGCTCGAAGTCCTCCGGTTCCATCTCCGGCCTGCGGAACTTCTTGCGGAGCCGTTCGACCCGGTAGGCGATGCGGGCATCGACGTAGGCCTCGGCCTTCTGCGGCGAGAGGCCTTCGACCTTGCCGGCGATGATGTCACCGAGGCCGGTGGAGTGGGGCTGCGGGGCGTCTGTCTGGGGGGCGGTGGTTTGCTGCAACATGGCGTTCTCCTCGATCAGGAGGTCCCGGAATCGCGGCCACCTGCGGGCCGCACCGCCCTCCGGGGCATTTGCAGCAAACGGGGTCAGAAACTTCCTGTAAGAGCGCAAGCGAAGAATGAATGGAGAGTTGCGCGCATGAAAAACGCTCTTGCACTTGCAGGAAACCCGGGCAAGTGCAAGAGCGGCTATAGCGGCCGACGAACGGGTCGGTCAGCGACCGTAGGCCATGACCTGATCGAGGTCGTCGGCCATGTTCCAGAGCAGACGGATCTGGGGATCGTCCCGGAAGCAGCGCGTCACGTCGTAGTCCTTGACGTCGGCGCGTCGCGCGAGTTCGGCCTTCGTCGGCCGTTTCAGCAGGTGCGGCTGCCGTCCGGTCTGCTTGAGGGAGTGGGCGTGGTCCCGCGCGGACCGGATGTGCTCGACCAGTTCCTGCCGTACGGCCTCGATCTTGGCGGCACGGCCTGAACGCTTCCGTCGGGGGCGCCTGTTGGCGAAGCTGGGCGGCAGCGACAGTTCGGCATACCGGCAGAAGGCCTCGAGGTAGGCCTGCCATCCTTCGCTCTGCGCAAAGGCCCCGTCATGGACATCGGTCGCGTCGTCGAGGGATACGAGCAGGCATTTGTGCCGCCGACACTCATCGTCGAGTCCATCCGGCCAGCAAGCGCTTGTCGGTGTCAGGAACAGCGTGGGCCTGTCGGCGGTCGCCGCGAGGGGGACGATGGCCTTGCCCATACGGTGCGGGCCGGTTGAGCGGACGAGGATGGCCGGGAAGGAGGCGGAGGGTTTGGGCTGCCACGACCCGATGGAGACCCGACCGCCTTGCTCGTCGACGGTCGCCCGCGAGACCTCCAGACCCAGTGCGGCCGACAGAACGGCGCGCAGGCGTTTGAAGTCGACTTGAAAAAGGGCCAGATCGGTTTCGGCCAGTTCCATGCGAACGCCGCTGCCTTCGGGGCACACGGCCGTTACGGTCCCGTCGCGATGGCGCACCACGCGCAGAGGCAGCCCGTGCGGGTCCGGGTTGGGATAGGATGTGGCCGGCCGGCCCGCCGGCTGCAGGATCGGTCGGACGGAGCCGAAGGCGGGTCCCATGCACTGCCGCCATTCGTCAAGGACCGCAATCGGACGCGGCCTGGCCTCAAGAAACTTCCAGAACGGCCTCAGCGCCGACATGTCTTCGCCCCTTGTCCAACTGGATGAAACCCCGCACGCTGAGCCACTCGTTCAGCAGGTCGCTGTCGGACTCGCGGTCGAAGATCGTGATATTCGGCGGCCGGATCACCACCGTTCGCGGCCGAACGGAATTGCGGAACTTCACTTTGAAGCCGGCCCGCAGGAGCTTGGCCTTCGCGGGGAGGCTCCGCTGGATGTCTTCCAAAGCCCGGAACACGTCGTCCGCCTTGTGGACTTCGATATGGTACTGCGCGGAAGCATGGCGGAACTGGAGCTCGCTGAGGCGGATTTCCTCGATCCCATCGATGTCGTCGCAGGCGACGCACGCTCGCCAATCCTCGACGATCGGTCGAAGCGTGAATTTCCCGGCGGCCCCCTCGATGTCGAAGAAGGTCTTGCTGCCGAAGATGTGCCTGCCCAGCAGCTTGCAGTATGTCTGCTTCTCGCCCTTCGTGCCGGCGTGAATGGCCAGTTCGCCGATCTCCGGGTTGTAGATCAGCACGTCGAACTTCTCGGGGCGGTAGTACACGCTGGCCGACTGGCCGTTTTCAAGGGTGCCCTCCCGCTTATACGGCTGGCCGTGGCGCACCAGGAACCACACGCCCTCGTCGCGGAAGAACGGGAACACTCGCGTCCCTCGCCCGCGCTTCTCGGTCTCGAACCAGTCGTTCAGGGCATCCTCCAGGGCCTGGAGCACGACGTCCGACGGCTGCTTGACCTCCGGTAAATTCGACGAAGCGGAGAGGAAGGACTGGAATGATTTCGGCTTGACCAGGAAACGCTCGGCGTGCAGCCGCTCTGAGGATATCGGGCCGCTCCAGCCAGACCCGCACGGCCAGGTCCGCCGGGCTGATCTTGTCGCCGCCGCCGAGTTCGACGCCCGCTGCCCGGGCCTCGTCCATCAGATCCTCGAACAGTTCCGGCTGGGACATCTCGTCGACGAAGAACAGCGCGTCGAGCATCGCATCGGGAGTCTGCTCGTCCGGCGACATCAGAATGGCCGCCAGGGCCTCGTGGTCGACGGGCCCGACCTCGGCCAGCGCAAAGCCCCGCCCGGCCAGGAAAGCACGATGCGGCGCGAAGAACCGGATCAGAAGCGGCTGGGAGATCGCCTTGAGTACGGCGGGATTGGAGAACCGACGGAGCCCGTAATTGCTCGCCATTGACACTTTCCTTTCTGCGGTCACGCCGCCCTGAAGAAACCGTACAGATACCGAACACGGCAAGTTTACTGCCGGCAGGCCCGGGCTGCAAGTGCCTGATGATGTGAAAAATGCACATCTTCGTAAAGCCTTGCTGCTTCACGTTTTCAGCTTCGAGAAGCATTCACGCGGAGCCGGTTGGCCTGCATGGAACAGGACGGTCACGCCGCATCCAGTGCGGCGGGGCACATCGGTATGGGCGAAAAGATTCGGCCGGTAACGCAAATATAGACCCTTGGGCGTGGCGAGCATGGAAGCTTGTGACCGGCCTCGCAGACACCCAGGAAGGAGCATCGCGTGCAAGCAGTTCTTGAACAAGCGGATGTCGCCGTGGAGCCAACCACGTCCATCCGGGCCCGTTGCCGGAACGGCTGCAAGTTGATGACCGTGCGCGATGTGGCGCACGAGCTTCAATGCTCGCCCAGGACGGTGTATCGCCTGGCGGACGCGGGCCGTATGCCGCCGCCCGTTAGGCTCGGCTCGCTGGTCCGGTGGAGCCGCCAGGCCATCGACGCATGGGTCGTCGCCGGGTGTCCGAACTGCCGTAGATAAGGCGACATGTCCTCTCATGAAAAGACTTTGCGCCTCTTGCCGGAATGCCCTTGAGCCGGGCGCGGGGGTGAGGCTCAGTGTCAGGGACGACACGAATTAGGAAAGGATGCGATGGCCACGATATTCCGCAAGACGTACACGCAGCCGCTGCCCAAGGGCACGGAAATCGTCGAGCGCCGGGGCAAGAAGGTCGCGCTCTGGCTCGACCGGCGCGGTCGCAAGCACTACGAGCAGATCACCAGCGGGCGACGTGGCGAAGTCAAGCTTCTCCGCGAGAGCCCGACGTGGATGGCCCAGTACCGCGACGCCAGCGGCAGAAAGC
>CAYTQL010000282.1:0-4369 GCA_964439555.1 uncultured Planctomycetaceae bacterium
GCGCGGTCCGGGGGACCTCCTTGCGGGAGAAGGTCATGTCGGCGATGTTGATTCCGTTGTCGCCGAAGATCGTCCCGTACTTGCCGACGATGCCCGGCTTGTCCTCGTTGAAGATCACCACCACGTCGCCCTCGGGCTTCATCTCCATGCGATACCCGTCGATGGCGATCACCCGCGGGTAGCGGTTGCCGAAGAGGGTGCCCTTGGCGGTACGGGTCATCTGGTCGGTCTCGACGCTCACCTCGAGCATGTTGGTGAACTCCTTGACCTTCGCGGAGGTGATCTGCTCGACCTCCACGCCGCGCTGTTCGGCGATCACCGGGGCGTTGATCATGTTGATGGGCTGTTCCATGTGCGGCTGGAGGAGCCCCATCAGCAGGTAGGTCGTCAGCGGGGTGACGTTCTCCTCGCCGATCCGCCCGCGGTAAATCACCTGGACCTTGCTGATCGCCCCGGGTGTGGTCCCGGTGAGAATCGTGCCGAGGCGGGTGGCCAGCTCGGTGTAGATGCGCAGGCTCTCGGGGATCGCCTTGTCGAAGCCCGGGGCGTTAATCGCGTTGCGGACCTCGCCGCCGCGGATCGCCTCAACGAGCTGCTGGGCGGCGTCGAGGGCGACCTGGACCTGCGCCTCGGCCGTGGACGCCCCGAGGTGCGGGACGCCGAGCACCTTCTCGTGCTGGATCAGGGCCTTCTCCGCCTCGCTCTCGGGCGGCTCGGCGGTCCACACGTCGATCGCCGCGCCGGCGATCTTGCCCTCGTTCAGCGCCTCCAGCAGCGCCGGCGGGTCGATGATCCCGCCGCGGGCGGCGTTGATCACCCGCGCGGTCGGCTTCATGACCTCGAACTGATCGGCGCTGATCATCCCCTCCGTTGCGTCCGACTTGGGTACGTGAACGGTGAGGTAGTCGGCCCGGCGGCAGAGTTCGTCGAGGTCCTTGACCATCTCGACGTTCAGTTCCTCCGAACCGGCGAAGAACGGGTCGTACCCGATGATGCGCATCTCGAAGGATGCCGCCCGCCTGGCGACCTCGCGCCCGATCCGCCCGAGCCCGACGACGCCGAGGGTCTTGCCCGAGAGCTGGGTGCCCTTGTAGGCGCTGCGGTTCCATTCGCCGGCCTTGAGTGAGGCGTTGGCCGGGGCGAGCTTCCGGGAGAGCCCCAGCATCAGCGCCAGGGTCTGCTCGGCCGTCGCCAGCGTGTTCCCGCCGGGCGTGTTCATGACGATCACGCCCTTCTGGGTGGCGACGGGAACGTCGATATTATCCACGCCGACGCCGGCGCGGGCGATGCCCTTGAGATTGCCCGGTTCGGCGAGGACCTCCTCGGTCACCTTCACGCCGGAACGGATGATCATGCCGTCGTACTCGCCAACGATCTTGGCCAGCTCGGCCGGGTCGAGCCCCGGCTTGACTTCCACCTCGACATCCGGCTGGTTCTCCAGCCACTCGACGCCTTCCTGTGCAAGCTTATCTGCAATGAGAATCTTCATGGTTGGTCTCCGTGAACGGCCTGACCGCAGAAGCGCAGAAGACGGAAACGGCAAGGCGCCGCGCTCTTCCGCGACCTCCGGGCGGCCGATGGGGTTCGTTCGTAGTTCCCTGCGACCCGGGGAGCGAGCGGACTGCTACTTCCAGTCCTTGAGGACCTTCATGGCCGCGGCGACGCCTGCGCCGAGCTCGATGTCCACGCCCATGTCCGCGAAGGTGTACTCCATCGCGGCGATGAGCCCGAGCGTATCGAGCGGGTCGGTGTAGCCCATGTGGTTGATCCGGAAGAGCTTGCCCTTCATGTGGGCCTGCCCGCCGGCGACGGAGGCGCCATACTTGGTCCGGAGCTTCTTGCGGAACTCGTCGTCCACGCCGTCGGGGTAGATCAGCCCGGTGACTGAGTCGCTGGGGCTCTGGGAGAAGACCTTCAGCCCCAGCGCCTGCGCCGCGGCGCGGGTGGCGTTCGCCAGCATGGCCGTGCGGGCCCAGACGGTCTCGATGCCGATGGCGTTGATCATGTCCACGGCCTTTTTGGCTCCGCGGACGAGGGAGACGGCGCCGGTGTAGGGCGTGTCGTCCTTGGCGTAGCTCTTGAGGTAGGCCTTGAGGTCCAGGTAGAAGCTCTTGGGCTCCTGGGCGTCGATGACCTTGCGGGCCTTCTCCGAGACGCTTACGAACGCCAGGCCGGGAGGGAGCATGAACGCCTTCTGCGAGCCGCCGCCGACGATGTCCACGCCCCACTCGTCGGTCTTGAGCGGCAGGGCGCCGGCGCCGGTGATCGCGTCGACGATCAGCAGTGTGTCGGTGTTCCGGGTGACTGCGGCGATGGCTTCGAGATCGCAGGCCGTCGCGGTGGACGTCTCCGAATGGACCGTCACCACGGCGCCGTAGTCGCCGGAATCGAGCTTCTGCTTGACCGTCTCGACCGTCAGAGCGGCGCCCCATTCCAGCTCGACCTCGTCGACGTCCAGCCCGTAGACCTTGGCGATCTTGACCCAGCGTTCGCCGAATTTCCCGCCGTTGGAGACCAGGACTTTCTTGTCCCGCGGCACGGCCGAGGCGATCGCCGCCTCCATGCCCGCGGTGCCCGAGCCGACCACGGTGAGGACCGGGTTCTCGGTCTTGAGGATCTGCTTGAGTCCGGCGTTGAGCTCCGCGAACATCTTCCGGAACTCCGGGGTGCGGTGGTGGAAGATCGGGTTGGCCATCTCCACCAGGACATCCGGGGGGACATCCGTCGGACCGGGGGTGAACATGCGCTTCTTGATCATGCGAGATACCTCCTGCGGAGGGTGATGCCGCAAGTGCTAGCCGGCAGAGCCGCAGCCCCTTGCTACGGTTGCCACTTGCCGCCGATTACCAGTTGGATCGTCCGCCGCGGCCCGGCGTGAGGCCTTCCCCCGATTGGCCGCCGACTGACGATGGCGCCATCCTAGCGACCCGCCGAACTGCGTCAACGGCAAAAACTGCAATTCACCGAAAAGGAAGGGGCGCAAAGAATGCAGAAAACGACAAGCACCAAGCTCCCAGCCGCGCCCCCGGGCAGGGCTGGAAGTTGGCGCTTGATGGTTGCTTCCTGCGTCCCTGCCGTTACACCCAGTCGACCTTCAGCAGGTGGACCGAACAACTGATGCAGGGGTCGTAGGCGCGGACGAGCATTTCCAGATCGTGGGCGATCTCGTCCTGGGAGCGCTGCTCGATGACCTCGGGAACATACTTCTGCATGTCGCGGTCGACGTTGCCGAGGTTCATGCCCGTCGGGATGACGCAGTTGGCCTCGGTGCAGACGCCCTCGTCGTTGTAGGTGTAATCGTGAACCAGCAGCCCGCGGGGCACCTCGGTGAGCCCGATGCCGCGCCCGGCCTTGGGCTTGACGTTCGGGGCGAGGTTCTCCTCGGTGAACTCCATGTCCATGATCCGGTCGGTCAGGTCGGAAAGCTCCTGGAAGAAGTGGACGATCTCGACCGTCTGGGCGAGGTTGTTGTAGTACGGGTTGAAACAGGGCGCTTCGAGCCCGAGCGCCTCGGCCGCCTTCCTGCCGCGTTCGTTGAGCTGCTTGACGTTGTTGTTGAACCGCGAGAGGGCGCCCACTGCCAGCGAGTCGTCCACGTTGGCCACGTGCTTCGAGGTGCTGTGCGGGACGCAGTATTCCTTGATGAACTGCTGGTAATCGTGCGGATCGATGACCCCGGCCTTGGAGCTCTTCAAGTCGCCGTCGTAGAAGGCGTACTCCTCCTCCTTCGTCAGCGAGAGGTCCTCGCGTTCGCGTTCGAACTTCGGGAAGGCGTCGGCGATCGAGGCGATCGTCTCGACGGTGGCGTCGATGTCGGCGTCGCAACTCTTGACGTACTCGCGGACCTTCGCGAGCCTCTCCTTCGGCGGGACGTAGGTGAACCCGCCCGGCTGCATCGCGATCGGGTGCACGTGCCGCCCGGCGAGGTTGCCGCAGATGACATTGCCGAGCTTCTTGAGCTTCAGGGCCCGCTTGACCACCTCCGGGTGCGAACTCGCCAGCGGGATGACGCTCGGGGCGTCGAAGGCGTCCGGGGCGGCGAGGAAGTAGACGTGCAGGATGTGCGACTGGATTTCCTCGGCCAGGAGCATCGCCTTGCGAAGGGCGAGGGTCTCGGGCGTGATCTCGAGGTCGAAGGCGTCGTCGGTGGCGCGGATCGAGGCGGTGGTGTGCCCCACCGAGCAGATGCCGCAGATGCGACAGGTCAGCAGCGCGGTGTCGCGCCACGGGAGCCCTTCGATCATGCTCTCGAAGACGCGCGGCGTCTCGACGATTTCCAGGACGCACTTTTCCACCTGCCCGTCCTCGGCGCGGACCACGATGTTCCCGTGCCCCTCGACGCGGGTGAGGTGGTGTACGTTGATATCAA